>DAIEMM010000440.1 GCA_027349605.1 Anaeromyxobacteraceae bacterium | reverse complement strand
CACCTCGAGCCTCCTGCCGGTCCTCCGGACCCTGCCGCCCGGTGCGGCCGTCCGGGCGTCGCCGAGCGGGAGGAGCAGCGCCGTGTCGCCCCGGAGCGCCACCACCTCGGCGCGGACGGTTCCTCCCTCCGTCGCCTCGACCTCGACCTGCTCCGCCAGCCCGGCCCCCACCCCCGCGCAGCGAAGCAGGAACGGCGTGACGTCCTCGAGCGTCCCCGTCCGCACGAGCGGCCGGGCCAGGCGGAGCGCATCGCGTGCACGGGAGATCGCTAGCACGCTCCTCCCTCGGCGACGGCACGCCGGAACTCGGCGAGCTGCGCCCCGAAGCGGCCGTCGACCCTCGCTCCATCGGCCTCGACGATCACCTCGCCAGCCCCGAGCTCCGGGTCGGCGATCAGCCGGACCCGCCCCGGGCCGGACAGGACACCTCCCCCGCGCAGCGCCGCCACGTCGCCCGGGCTCGCCCGGAGCGACACCCTCGGGCGGCCCCGGACCAGGGCCAGCGCCCGCTCCGCGGCCGCGACGCCGTCGACTCCCGGCCGCACCTCGCGAGCCAGGATTCGCTCCGCAATCTCCACCGCCAGCGAGAGCAGCTCCTCGCCGCAGTCCCGAAGCAGGCGATCGCGCTCCGCCGCTCCCCGGACGACCTCCGCCGCGGCACGCGCCCGTCCCTCCGCCAGCCCCGCCGCGAACCCCGCCTCGACGGCCACGGCCCGCGCACCCTCGGCCTCCCTCACCGCATCGTGCTGGATGCGTGCGGCGTGCTCCTCCGCCCCGGCGAGGAGGGTCCTGACCGCCTGCCGCGCGTCCCAGACCTCGGCAGGGATGCGCCTCGTCCCGCTGGGCGGGCCTCCGCCCGTGGTCCGCACCGCGTCCGCTCCGTCCATCCCGCGCCCTCCCCGGCTGCCCGTCCCCGGGGCGCCCGTTCCCGGGCCTGGCTCCTTGCAAGACGAAGGCCCACCCCGCGTGGCGGGATGGGCCCTCGTGAAGCTCGATCTCGAGAGGAGCTAGTGTCCCGCCCCAGGCAAGGTGATGTGACGAGGCCGCTCGCCGCAGCGAGAGGATCGGCGCTCGCAGTAGGCACTTCGCCTGGGGTGGGGCACTAAGCGGCTTCTTCGGCGCCGCCGATCTCGCCGGTCTCCACCGACTCGACCGACTCGAGGTACCGGTGGAGGAACTGCTTCGTCTTCAGCTCCACCTGCCGGACGCGCTCGCGCGAGACGCCCCAGCGCTTGCCGATCTCCTCGAGGGTCTTCGGAGAGTCCTGCTGGAGCCGGTTGTGGATGATGTCCCAGCCCAGCTCGCCGATGCGCTTGCGGACCTTGCCGAGCGCGTCGCGGACCTCGCGGTCCCCCTCGTTGGAGAGGTAGCCGCCCTCGGGCCCCGGCCCCTCGTCCTCGATGCGCTCGAGGTGCGAGACGTCGCCGTCCTCGTCGATGTAGCTGTCGAGGGAGAGGTCGGGCTGCGCCACCGTGCCGCTCTGTGGGCGGACGGTGCTGCGCGCCTCCTTGAGGTACTTGCCCACGTAGGCGCGGATCCACCAGACCGCGTAGGTCGAGAAGCGGGTCCCTGCGTGCGGGTCGAACTTCTCGACGGCGCGCATCAGGCCGACGTTGCCTTCCTGGATCAGGTCGTCGAGCCGGACCGTGCCGCGGCGCTGCTTGCGGGCGATGGCGACCACGAACGCCAGGTTGTGCCGGACGAGCTTCTGCTTCGCTCCGACCTCTCCCTTGCGGGCCTTCAGGGCGAGCGCGTGCTCCTCGTCGCGGGTGAGCGGCGGATAGTCGCGGACGGCCTTGAGGTACGGCGCGAGCTCCTCGAACTCCCTGCTTCCGCGCTGGATGCCGGCGGTCTTCATTCTTCTCTTGCCTCTCCACTGTCCGTGCAGTCTGCCGGGATTTCCGGAATGCCGGACAGTTACGTTACGGCATATTACGAATATGGACTTTGTCAGTCAACCACTAAAGCCAAGTATCCGTCATGACTCAACTGTGACATTTGAACATCGACCCTTCGGATTGTCGAACTGGCCATTTTGGCTTGTCGCGTCAACTCCCGGAAGGGCCGCTCGTCTGTCTGGAACGCCCCGGATCGATGGAATAGTTCCGGCCCCCGACGGACGATCCGGGGCGTCCCGGGTGGCGCGGAGCGACGTCCCGTCCGGGTCCTGTCCAGAACCGTGCCGAGGTCACCACACGCCCCATCAAGGGCGATGGCCCGAGGCTTTCGCCCCGGGCCACCGGATGAAACCGAAGCACGGGTGCCTATTCTTCGCCGGAGGCGGTGGCGAGGCCGAGGGCCTCCTCCGCCTGCTCCACCGCGTCGACCGGCGTCTCGACCTCGATGTCGAGGTGCTTGTAGGCCGAGAGACCCGTGCCGGCCGGCACGAGCCGCCCCATGATGACGTTCTCCTTGAGGCCGCGCAGGTGGTCGACCTTGCCGCTGATGGCGGCCTCGGTGAGCACCTTGGTGGTCTCCTGGAACGAGGAGGCCGAGATGAACGACTCGGTGGAGAGGGAGGCCTTGGTGATGCCGAGGAGCAGGGGCTCGCCCTGCGCAGGGCGCCCGCCGGCCTTCATCACCTTCTCGTTCTCCTCCTCGAAGACCCACTTCTCGACCTGCTCGTCGGCGAGGAAGCTGGTGTCGCCGACGTCCATGATGCGCACGCGGCGCAGCATCTGCCGGACGATGGTCTCGATGTGCTTGTCGTTGATCTTCACGCCCTGGAGCCGGTAGACCTCCTGCACCTCGTCCACCATCCAGCGGGCCAGCTCCTTCTCGCCGAGCACCCGGAGGATGTCGTGCGGGTTGGCGGCGCCGTCCATGAGCGCCTCGCCGGCCTTGACGCGGTCGCCGGTGTGCACGCTGATGTGCTTGCCATTGCCGATCAGGTACTCCTTGAGCAGCTCGGGGTGGAGCTTGCCGTCGATCTCGGGCGTGATGACCACCTTGCGCTTGCCCTTGGTGTCCTTGCCGAAGGAGACCACGCCGTCGATCTCGGAGATGACGGCGTACTCCTTGGGCTTGCGGGCCTCGAAGAGCTCGGCCACGCGGGGCAGACCGCCGGTGATGTCCTTGGTCTTGGTGGTCTCGCGCGGCATCTTGGCGATGACGTCGCCGGCGTCGATCTCGTCGCCGTCGGCCACCACCAGGTTGGCGCCCTCGGGCAGCATGTAGCGCGCGTCGGCGTCGGAGCTGGCAAGCTTCTTGGTCTGGCCCTTCTCGTCCTTGATGGAGACGCGGGGACGGGCATCCGGGTCCTTGGATGCCCCCACGACCTTGCGGGCCAGGCCGGTGATCTCGTCGACCTGCTCGGCGTAGGTCACGCCGTCCACCAGGTCGCCGAACTTCACGCGTCCGGCCACCTCGGTGAGGATGGGTACCGAGTAGGGGTCCCACTCGGCGAGCGCCATGCCGCCCTTGGTCAGCACCTCGCCGTCCTTGACGAGCATCCTGGCGCCGTACACCACGCCGTAGCGCTCGCGCTCGCGGCCCTGCTCGTCGTTGATGACCACCTCGCCGTTGCGGTTCATGACGATGAGCGTGCCGTCCTTCTTCCGGGCCACGTTCACGCCGAGGAACTTCACCACGCCGGGGTTGCGGTTCTCCACGTTGGACTGCTCGGAGCGCCGGGTGGCGGCGCCGCCGATGTGGAAGGTCCGCATGGTGAGCTGGGTGCCGGGCTCGCCGATGGACTGGGCGGCGATGACGCCGACCGCCTCGCCGATGTTCACCTTGCGTCCACGGGCCAGGTCGCGGCCGTAGCACTCCACGCAGATGCCGCGGCGGGCCTGGCAGGTGAGCACCGAGCGGATCTTGACCTTGTCGATGCCGGAGTTCTCGATGATCTTGACCTTCTGCTCGTCGATCTCCTCGTTGGCGCGGACCAGCTAGCCGCCGGCGAACGGGTCGCTGATGTCCTCGAGCGCCACGCGGCCGAGGATGCGCTCGCCCATGGGCTCGATGATCTCGCCGCCCTCCACCAGGGAGCCGAGGGTGATGCCGTCCATGGCGCCGCAGTCGTACTCGGTGATGATGGCGTCCTGGGCCACGTCGACGAGGCGGCGGGTCAGGTAGCCGGAGTTGGCGGTCTTGAGCGCCGTGTCGGCGAGGCCCTTGCGGGCGCCGTGGGTGGAGATGAAGTACTGCAGGACGTTGAGGCCCTCGCGGAAGTTGGCGGTGATGGGGGTCTCGATGATCTCGCCGGAGGGGCGGGCCATGAGGCCGCGCATGCCGGCCAGCTGGCGGATCTGCTGGGCGGAGCCTCGGGCTCCCGAGTCGGCCATGATGTAGATGGGGTTGAAGGACGGGAGACGGCGCTCCTCCTTCTTGCCCAGCTCGGTCACGCCCTCGGCGGTCTCGAAGCCGATCTCGCTCATCATCTCCTTGGCCACCGCGTCGGTGACCTGGGCCCAGATGTCGATGACCTTGTTGTAGCGCTCTCCGTCGGTGATGAGACCCTCGGCGTACTGGTTGCGGATCTCGTCCACCTCGGCGGTGGCCTTCTCCAGCAGGGCCACCTTGGCCTTGGGGATGAGCATGTCGTCGAGGCAGATGGAGATGCCGGCCCGGGTGGCGTTGCCGTAGCCGAGCGAGCGGACGCGGTCGGCGAGCAGCACCGTCTCCTTCTCGCCGCAGAGCCGGTAGGTGAGGTCGATGAGGCTCTGCAGCTGCTTCTTGTCCATCACCTTGTTGATGGCGTCGAAGGGGATGCGCTTCGGGACGATGTCGTAGAGCAGGACGCGGCCGGTGGTGGTGTCCACCCGCTGCCCGTCCATCCGCACCGTGATCCTGGCCTGCAGGTCGACGGCGCCCTGGTCGTAGGCGGCGCGCACCTCGCCCGGACTCGCGAAGACCTTGCCCTCCCCCTCGGAGAAGGCCCGTTCGCGGGTCATGTAGTAGATGCCCAGGACGATGTCCTGCGAGGGGACGATGATGGGCTTGCCGTGGGCGGGCGAGAGGATGTTGTTCGTGCTCATCATGAGCACGCGGGCCTCGACCTGGGCCTCGGTGGAGAGCGGCACGTGGACCGCCATCTGGTCGCCGTCGAAGTCGGCGTTGAAGGCGGTGCAGACGAGCGGGTGGAGCTGGATGGCCTTGCCCTCGATGAGCACGGGCTCGAAGGCCTGGATGCCCAGCCGGTGCAGGGTCGGGGCGCGGTTGAGGAGCACCGGGTGCTCCCGGATCACCTCGTCGAGGATGTCCCAGACCTCGGGGCGCTCCTTCTCCACCATCTTCTTGGCG
>DAIEMM010000404.1 GCA_027349605.1 Anaeromyxobacteraceae bacterium | reverse complement strand
GCTCCGGAAGGATGCGCGACTCACGGTGAACGGCAACATCTACCCGGTTCCCGACGCCCGCAACCCGTTCCTGGGCGTGCATTTCACCCGCAGCGTCCACGGGGACGTCTACCTCGGCCCGACCGCCATCCCCGCCTTCGGCCGCGAGAACTACGGGATCCTGGCCGGGATCGACGGGGACGCGCCGCGCATCGCCTTCGAGGACGCGGTGCTCTTCTTCCGCAACGCCGGGTTCCGCTCCGTCGCCCTCTCCGAGCCGCGCAAGTACCTGCCGGCCTACCTGCACCGGGACGCGGCGCGGCTGGTGCGGGCGTTCGACCCGGCCGAGGTCGAGGCGGCCGACAAGGTGGGGATCCGCCCGCAGCTCGTCGACTGGCGCACCAAGCAGCTCCTCATGGACTTCGTCGTGGAGCGGGCCGGCGACACCCTGCACGTGCTCAACCCCATCTCGCCGGCCTTCACGAGCTCCATGGAGCTGGCGCGGCAGATCGCCGACGAGCACTTCTAGCGCGGCGGCCACCCCTGCAGCATCTGGCGGATCGCCGGGTCGAGCGCCTGCGGGGAGGAGAGCGCGTCGGTGGCGATCCCGCGCCACACCAGCACCTTCGTGCCGGCGTCCACGAGGTCCACCACCAGGCAGGAGGACGGGACGTCGACGACCTCGACGACGGGGTCGCCCGAGGTCCGGTAGCCCCAGGCCGTGACGTCCACCTGGCGCCCACCCTGGTAGTAGGCCACGTAGAGGTCGGGGGTCCCGGCGATGGAGCGGGCCAGGCCCGAGGCCGACAGGTCGCGGTCCAGGACGCCCTCGACCCCGTAGTAGCCGAGGCTGGCCTCGAGCCGCGCCTCCCCGGGGGGCACCGGGACGAAGTCGAAGGTCCGGTAGGACGAGAAGTCGGTGGTGCTCCGGTAGCTCGCCCCGCCGTCGGGGACCGAGGGCGAGGTGGCACATCCCAGGAGGGCGGCGGCGAGGGCGGCGGCGGGAACGCGGAGGTCCATGCCCCTGGATACCACTAGTTGCGGAGCGCGGCATCGAGCCGCGCGCGCTTCTTCCCCAGGTCGAGCCCCTCGCGGGTGAGGAGGAAGCGCACCTTCCCCTTGCCCGACGGGAGCTCCACGTCGGCCTCGAAACCGGGCCCGGCGATGGAGCCCAGCACGAAGGAGCGGTGGAGGTTCGTCACGCGCCCCTCCATGCGGTCCTGCATCACCTCCCCGTGCCCCTCGCCGCTCCGGTGGAGCGAGAAGGCCACCTCGTAGAGGCTCATGGCGAGGGCCGGCTCGAGCGGGATGGTGCTCGCGAGCACGGAGATGAGGTACCAGTAGGGCGGCTTCTCGGCCATCGGGCCATGGTACCCCATTGAACCTCCTGCTCCTCGACCAAGACGACCTCGACGGACGTGGGGGGGCACGCGTCCTCGGGCGCCGCGCCCGCCACGTGGTCGAGGTTCTGCGGGCCGTTCCGGGCGACCGCGTCGCCGTGGGCCTCTGGCGCGGACCCACCGGCGAGGCGGTGGTGGTCGAGGCCTCGGCGGGCCAGGTTCTCCTCTCCGTGAATCTGACCGGCGACCCGCCGCCACCGTCCCCGGTGTCCCTCGTGCTCGCGCTGCCCCGCCCCAAGATCCTGCGCAAGGTGCTCCAGGCCGTCGCGGCCATGGGCGTGAAGCGGCTCGCGCTGGTGGGCACCTACCGGGTGGAGAAGAGCTACTTCTCCTCCCCGCTGCTCGCGCCGGACGCCATCGAGGCGGAGCTGCGGCTCGGGCTCGAGCAGGGCAAGGACACCCGTCCTCCGGCCGTCTCCCTCCACCGCCACTTCAAGCCGTTCGTGGAGGACGAGCTCGACGCCCTGTTCGCCCCGGTCCCGGGAACGCGCCTGCTCGCCCACCCCGGTGCGCAGGGGCTCCTCGACTCCCTTCCGCCCGGCGGGGGCGGAGCCGTCCTGGCCATCGGCCCGGAGGGGGGATTCACGCCCTACGAGGCGTCCACCCTCGTCTCGCGCGGCTTCCTCCCCTTCTCGTTCGGCCCGCGGCCGCTCCGGGTCGACGTCGCCGTGCCGTACGCCGTGGCCCAGGCGGAGCTGTGGCTTCGCCGTCGCGACCCGGGTCCCTGGCGCCCGGATCCCTAGCGCTTCGACCCGGGCGCCGCGGTCAGGATCTCGACCCCGGAGGCGGTCACGAGCACGGTGTGCTCGAACTGCGCGGCCCGCTTGCCGTCGGCTGTGACCGCGGTCCACCCGTCGGGCCAGATGACGTGACGTTCGCTCCCCACCGTGATCATGGGCTCGACCGTGAAGGTCATGCCCTCCTTCATCTGCTCGCTGGCCCGGGGCTCGAAGTAGTGGAGGACCTGGGGATCGGAGTGGAACTCCTCCCCGATCCCGTGGCCGCAGAAGGAGCGGACCACGCCGTACCCGTGGGCCGTGGCGTGCGCCTCGACGGCGCGCCCGATGTCGGAGACGGGCCGACCGGGGCGGACCGCGGCGATTCCCTTCATCATGCACTCCTCGGCGACCTGCAGGAGAAGGCGAGACTCGCCGTCCACCTGGCCCACCGGCACGGTGGCGCAGCAGTCGCCGTGGACCCCGTCGAGGTAGAGCGTGACGTCGAGGCTCACGATGTCGCCGTCCTGGAGGGGCCTGCTGTCGGGGATCCCGTGGAGGATCACCTCGTTCACCGAGGTGCAGATGGCCTTGGGAA
>DAIEMM010000390.1 GCA_027349605.1 Anaeromyxobacteraceae bacterium | reverse complement strand
GCTCCGGCGCCGCCGCCTTCGCAGGCCGCCGCGCCGCAGGCCCCGGTCCCCGACGCCCCGCCTCCGCCGGCGTCCTCCCCCGCCCCGCAACCGGCCGTGCCAGCCCCCGCCGCGCCCACCCCCGCCGGGCCTCGCCGCATCTCCGCGCTGGTCTTGGGGCCGCTCGAGGAGTCGATCGCCGCCGCGCTGGGCCAGGGCGAGCAGCCGCTCGCCGCCGAGCTCACGCAGGTGGTGAACCGGCTCCTCGTCTGGAGCCTCCAGGTGTCGAAGGACGCGCGTCGCGGCGACCGGATCGAGATCCTCTTCTCCCCGGCGCCTCCCGGCGGCACGGGGCCGACCCACTCGCAGGAGCCCGTGGTCGAGGCGCTCCGCTACACCTCCCAGAAGCTCGGTCGCACCTTCACCGCCTACCGCTGGCAGGCCCCGGGGGCGAAGTACCCGCACTACTGGAGCGCCGACGGGATCGGGGTGGAGGAGCGGCTCGTCGACGGCCCCATCCGCGACTACGAGCAGGTCACCTCGCTGGTCCGCGACGGGCGCCGCCACAAGGGGGTGGACTTCCGGACCCCGGTGGGAACTCCCGTGTACGCCCCCTTCGACGGAGTCGTGGAGCGGCGGAACTGGAAATTCTCCGCCAACGGCAACTGCCTCGACCTGGTCGACCCGGCCACCGGGCGCCACGCCATCTTCCTCCACCTCGACGTGGTGCCGAAGGCGATGCAGAAGGGGCGCGCGGTGAAGAAGGGCGAGGAGATCGCCGCGTCCGGGAACAGCGGCCACTCCACCGCGCCCCACCTGCACTACCAGCTCGAGGACGCCTCCGGAAAGGTGCTCGACCCGTTCAAGGTGCACCGCACCACGCGCCCCGCCATCCCCGCCGCCGAGCGCCCGGCCTTCGACGCGGAGCGGGCCAGGCTCGACGCGCGGCTCTCCGCGACGCCGGGGTGAAGCGATCCGGGCGCCTTCGTCCCGCTCAGCGGGACAGCAGGACCGGCGTGGTCATCGTGCGCAGGATGTCGTGGGTGGTGCCGCTGCGCGGGAGGTAGGGGAAGGACCTGTGGACGTGGGCGCCCAGGACCGTGAGGTCGGCGCCGTCGTCCGCGGCCCGGTTGAGCACGTGGTCCACCACCCGCAGCTCGTCGATCACCATCCGCTCGTAGGTGGCCTTCACGCCGTGCGCCGCGAGGTGGGCCACCACGTCCACCGGGGGAACGGAGCGGGTCTCGCCCGAGCCGGGCAGCTGGATGGAGATCACCGAGACCTCCTTCGCCGCGACCAGGAACGGCATGGCGTCGCCGAGGGCCCGGGCCGACTCCCGGCTCCCGGTCCAGGCGACCAGCACCCGCCTCCCGACGTCGGGATACGTCCCGACGGACGGCACGACGAGGAGCGGCCTTCCGGCGTCCTCCAGGGCCTGCTCGATGGCGTCGGCGGGGAGGCGGCCGCCCTCGTCCGGGTGCTGGCCGAAGATGGCGAGGTCGGCGTAGCGGCAGCACACCACCGTCCAGCCCACCACGTGGGCCCATTCGCCTCCGCCGACGGACCACCAGTCGGTGGCGAGCCCTCCGGTCCGCGCCTCGAAGGTCCGGCGGGCGGTGGCCTCGTCCTCTGCGAGGTGGGCCGGGTCGCGCCGGTCGGCGATGCCCGGGCCGAACGCGGTGCTCTCGGCGAAGAGCCCGGTGACCCGGGCACCGGAGCGGCGGGCCAGCGTGGCGGCGAGGGCGACGCGCTCCGCGGCTCGCGGGCTCGCGTCGACGTGGACGAGGAGGTGCTTGAGGCCCATCGGATGCCTCGGTCAGACCGGGTGGACGAGGTCCTCATCGTAGCGGTTCCGCCCCTGCTCGGACCCGCGGAAAAGAGGGGACAGGTCGACGAAGGAGGGGACGGCGCCGGCCCCCACCTCGGTGAAGGCCCGGGAAAGCGCGTCCTTGGCGTGCGTCAGGGCGGTTCCCACCAGTCCGAGGGCCCAGGTCCGGTCCGCCGCGGGCATGGAGAGCAGCGCCCGGTGCCAGATGGCCTGCTCGACCGCCGAGAAGGCGTCCGCCACCTCGGTCCGGTCGTACCCGGCCGCGTGGCGCTCCCGGGCGATGCCCCCGGCATGGGCCACCAGCCCCTCGAGGTCCTGGGTGCGGATGGCGCCGGCCACCAGCCGGCAGAGGGCCCGAAGGCGGTCGCGCGCCACGTCCTCGCCGTCGCGCTCGTAGTGCTCGAGCCAGGTCACGGCGGTCAGCGCCTCCGCCACGATGGCGTCCTCGTCGTTCTGCAGCAGTTCCAGGATGTCCACGTCGATCTCCTCGCGTCCGGGGCGAGTCGCGCCCCGCGAGGCAGGTTCTTAGCCCTGCCCGTACCATTACGGAAATCGATTATTGCTATATCCTGCATTCCATCAGGGAATGGAGGTGCACGTGGACGTACACGCACTGCGGGTCTTCGCCGAGGTGGTCCGCCAGCAGGGCTTCACCAGCGCCAGCCGCGCGCTCCGCCTCACCCAGCCCGCCATCAGCAAGGTGGTGATGGGCTTGGAGGAGGAGCTGGGCACCCGCCTGCTGGTCCGGGAGCGCCGCCGCCTGCGCCTCACCGACGCCGGGCAGGTGGTGCTGGCGCGGGCGCAGGGCATCCTCGACGCCATGCAGGTGATGGAGGAGGAGGTCCAGGAGCTCACCGCCCTGCGTCGTGGACGGCTCCGCATCGGCACGCCGCCCATCGTGGGCGTGGCCTTCCTGCCCCCGCTGCTCGCGGCCTTCCACGCCGCCTACCCGGGCATCGCGCTCGAGCTGCGCGAGGAGGGATCGCACCAGATCGAGGAGCTGGTCCGGGCCCACGAGCTCGACGTGGGCGCGGTGGTGCTGCCCACCGACGAGGAGGCCTTCGAGACGCTGCCCTTCGTCCGCGACCAGCTCCGCGCCGTGCTCCACCCGGCCCACCCGCTGGCCCGGCGCCGGTCGGTGACGCTGCGGGAGCTGGCCGGCACCCCGTTCGTCCTCTACCGCCCCGAGTTCGCCCTCCACGGGCACATCATCGAGGCCTGCCGCCGCAGCGGCTTCCAGCCCAACGTGGTGAGCGAGAGCTCCCACTGGGACTTCATCGTCGCCATGGTGGCCGCCAACATCGGGCTGGCGCTCCTGCCGGTCACGGTGTGCCGGCTGCTCGACCGTCGCCAGGTGCGATCGGTCCGGCTCACCGACCCGGTCATCCCCTGGGACGTGGCGCTGGTCTGGCGGCGCGGTGGACAGAAGTCCCCGGCGACGCGGGCCTGGCTGGAGCTGGCCCGGCGAAGGCTCACGTCGGCAGGCGCCGTCAAGCCCATAGGATCCGCTCGGCCAGGGCGCGGAGCCAGCGGCGAAACGAACGGAAGGTGAACGACGACGGCGACCCGAATCGCATGACGGGAGCCCCAGGTCCTCCGTGGATGGGGCCCGTCTAGCTGGTGAGAGGACTCGGCGCCCGGCTCGATCGGGCCCACACCAAGGTAGCCCACCCGTCACCCCGGGCGGCGCCCCGCGTCATTGCGCCGTGAGCACGCAGAGCGAATCGGCGGCCGGCGGCTGGCAGGCCCCCGCGTCGCAGGTCTGGCAGGTCCCGCAGTCGAGGTCGGCGGCGCAGGTCCCCCCGCTGCATTCCCCTCCGGTGCAGGCCTCCCCGCTGCCGCAGTCGGCGGCCGTCTCGCACCACCGGGCCGGCGGCTGGTGCGGAACGTCGGAGGCGCCGGAAGTGGCCGGAACGGCCTTGGCCCAGTCGTAGACCGCGCGGAGGTCGCTCTCGAGCAGCCTGGCGAGGTTCGGGGCGACGAGGCTCATCGGGAAGGCGAGCGGGCGGGGCGGGCTCTCGTCCACGAGCGTCCCGGTACGGATGACGCCGCGGAAGCGGGCATAGGAATCGTCCGGCTCGCGGAAGAACCCATGGCTCTCGCCCATGAGGTTGGCCGAGGTGGCGCGGACGGTCTTGAGGAGCGGTTGCAGCGGCGGCGGCGTCGCGAAGACGGTCCCGCCGGCGAGGAAGGCGCCGGTGTTCACCTTCGACCCGTCGGCGGTGCGATCCGGGTGGGTGTGGCAGTCGTTGCAGTGGGCGAGCGCGTTCGCGACGTAGGAGCCCACGCCCACGCTCCGTCCGCGTCCCTCGTCGTCGTGGACCCCTCTCCGGGACGTGTCGAGCACGACCGGGGAGATGGCGTAGCCGCGGTGGGCCGGGAAGCTCTGGTCGGCGCCCTTCAGCTTCCGGTCGACGACGCCGTCGGTGTAGGTGGTGGCGTCGAACGGGATCGAGGGCGGGAGCGGCAGGGCCTCCTTCGCGTCGGGGGGCACCTGGTTCGCGACCGGCGGGATGGCGCGAAGGTAGGCGTAGATGGCGTCGAGGTCGAGGTCGCTCGCCCAGCGGAGCGTGGTCCAGGGCATGACCACGAGCATCTTCGTCTGCCCCGCGTGGAAGTCGCGGCCGGTGCGGACGGCCTCGAGGAACTGGTCCCGGGTGAGGGCGAGCCCGGTGTCCGGATCGGGGGTGAGGTTCCGCGTCCAGACCACCTGGCCGCCGCCCAGGAAGAACGGGTTGCCGCCGGACAGGAACCCCGCCGGACCGCTGTGGCAGCCGGCGCAGTCGCTCGCGGCGTTCACGATGTAGCTGCCCAGGCCGACGACCATCGAGCCGGCCCAGACGCCGCGGCTGCGGGTGAGGGCGGCGAGTCACCCGTCCTTGAATCGGGCCATGGCGGCCCTCACGAACCGGGAGCGGACCTGCTCGCTGGCGAGGAGCTGCTTCGCCGGCGGGAGCGCGGTGAGGGCCCGGGTGGCCTGACGGAGGAAGCGGTTCCCCAGCCCCTCGCCCCCGTCGAAGAGCAGCTCGGCGAGCCGGTTGCGCTCGAGCGCCTGGCGGACCGCCTTCTCCACCGGGTTCCTGGGAACCGGCCGCCGCTGGCCGCCCCGCTCCATGCGCAGCGCGTCCTTGTGGCAGGCCGTGGCGCAGACGCCGCAGCCGATGCAGGTGTCCAGGTCGAAGCGGGGCGCGAGCGCGTTCTTCCGGTCGGCCGGCCGGCGGGCCGGGACCATCTCCACGGCGGCGACCGGGCAGGCCCGGGCGCAGCGGGAGCAGCCGCTGCACTTCCCGAGGGCGCTCCGGGGCGCGAAGCCGCTGCCGTTCACCGAACGCAGCCCCCAGCGGTTGGCGGCCTGGAGCTGCTCGCAGCAGCAGCCGCAGCAGTTGCACACGAAGGTGGGGCGGTCCTGGACGTTGTCGGCGATCTGGACGAGCCCCTTCTCCCGGGAGGCCGCGAGGACGTCGAGCGCCTCCGACCGCTCCACCGCCCGTCCGAAGCCGCGCCGGGTGACGAAGTCGGCGCCGCCGTTGAGCGTCAGGCACACGTCCACGGGCGCGTCGCAGGCCTGACCCAGGTGCTCCTGCTTGTGCCGGCAGTAGCAGAGCGAGACCGCCCAGGCCCGGACCTCGCCCACCACGTGGGTGGCCCGCTCCCAGTCGAGGACGTCGGGGAGGGGCTCGTCGGAGAGGGCGGTCTCGTGGACCAGCGCGCGACCGATCACCGTGTCGCGCCCCAGCGCCTCCCGGGCGAAGGCCTCGTCACCGTGGGTGTAGGCGCGCAGCGCCTCGGCCATGCGCTTCTTGGGGATGGAGTCCTGGGCGCGCATGAGGGAGTACTCGAAGAACCCCACCACCGGCGGAGACAGGAGGTAGGCGGCCTTCCCGGTGCGGGGGTGGACGAGGTCCATCACCACGCCCTTGTCGCACAGGGCGTCGAGGCGCGGCTCGAGCTCGGCCTCCGGCACGTCGAGGAGGCGCGAGAGCTTCTCGAGCGAGGTGGGACGCCAGGGGAGCCGCGCCGCCAGCGCCGCCTCCTCGGGCGTGTAGAGGATCTCCAGGATCTCCCTCCAGCCCTGCCAGGCGGCCGGGTCGGAGGGTTCGGGGAGCGCCACCGTCCCCACGTCGAGCCGGCCGACGAGCTCGCGGTACTGCTCCTTCAGCTTTCCGAGGTGACCCATGGAGGGAATGGTTACCACGGCTCGGAGTGGCGCCGAACCGCGAGGGGAAGCGGTTTCACGGCGACGGCGGCGCTGGACGGGGGAGGCAGCCGGCAGTGACGCGTCGCGTCAATCTTGCCGGTCGTACCGCATGCGAGGCGTGCTAGGTTCTGAGCGCCTCATTACTTTCCATTCTCGACCGCCAGATCGGCGTCGACGTGATCGACGCTCATTGACCTCCACCGACAAAGGGACAGCAAGATGAAGGCATTCGTCGCAATGGTTCTCTGCGCTCTCGCACTCCCGGCCGCCGCGGCCGACACCGTCAAGCTCGCGCTCACCGGCCCCTTCTCGGGCGGTTCCGCGCCCATGGGCACCTCGACGCGCGACGGCTCCAAGCTCGCCATCGCCGAGATCAACGCCGCGGGCGGGATCCAGGTCGGCGACAAGAAGATGAAGATCGAGATCATCGAGCGGGACGACGAGGCCAAGAACGAGCGCGGCGCCCTGATCGCGCAGGAACTGGCCTCGATGGCCGACCTCTCCGGCGTCATCGGCTCGGTCAACACCGGCGTGGTCATGGCCGGTGACAAGCACTTCCAGGAGAAGGGCATCACCAAGATCATCTGCCCCGCCGCCGGGTCGGCCTCCATGACCCAGTGGGCGAAGCCGGACGGGCCGACGGAGCTCTCCATCTTCCGGTTCGCCGCCCACGACGGGATCCAGGCCGCCATGGTGGTCGAGGAGGCCATCCGGCTCGGCTACAAGAAGGACGCCATCTTCTACGACTCCACGAACTACGGCGTCTCCGGCCGCGACGACCTGCTGAACCAGATCAAGCTGCAGGGCGGCAAGCTGGAGGTGGTCGCCAGCGAGAAGTGGAACATCGGCGACAAGGACATGACCGCCCAGCTGCTCAAGGCCAAGGCCGCCGGGGCCCAGGGGATCCTCATCTGGGGCATCGGGCCCGAGCTCGCGGCCATCGCCAACGGCAAGGCCAAGATCGGCTACAACGCCCCGCTCATCGGCGGCTGGACCCTCTCGATGTCGAACT
>DAIEMM010000369.1 GCA_027349605.1 Anaeromyxobacteraceae bacterium | reverse complement strand
GCCGGGCCAGCGCATCCCGGTGGCGGTCGCCGACTTCCAGAACGCGACCTCGGACCCGGAGCTGAACGGCCTGTCGGGGATGCTCACCACGTCCCTCGAGCAGTCGAAGCGGCTCACCGTGCTCACCCGCTCGCGCCTCGTGGACCTCCTCCGCCAGATGGGCCGGGAGGTCCCCGACCGCATCGACGAGTCGCTGGCGCGCGAGGTGGGCAAGGCCGCGGGGGTGAAGGCGCTCCTCCTCGCCACCGTCCACCGGTTCGACGACGTCTACGCCATCGAGATGCGGGCGCTCGACCCGGCCACCGACGAGTACCTCTTCACGCTCAAGGAGGACGGCAAGGGGAAGGCCAGCATCCCGGGCATGATCGACCGGCTCTCCTCGCACGCCCGCGAGCAGCTGCACGAGCGCCCCGCCGACGTGGCCGGCGGGCGGGGGGTCGCCGACGTGACCACGGCGAACCTGGCCGCCTACGAGCACTACTTCAAGGGTCGCCAGGCCCTCGACCTGGCCCGGTTCGACGAGGCGCGCAGCGAGCTGCAGGCGGCGCTGAGGGTCGACCCGCAGTTCGCGCTCGCCCACTACCAGACCGCGGTCCTCGACGCCTGGACGGTGAAGCCGGGCTGGTCGGACGAGGCGTCCCTGAAGAACGTGCAGCAGCACATCGACACCGCGGTGCGCCTCGCCGACCGGCTCCCCGACAAGGAGAGGCTGGCGCTCCTCGCCTGGAAGGCCACCTGGGAGAAGCGCAACGGCGAGGCGCTCCGCCTCCGCGACGAGGCGGCCGAGCGCTGGCCCCAGGACAAGGAGGCGGTGTTCTGGGCGGGCGACATCCGCTTCCACACCGGCGACACGGTGGCCGCGATCCCCTACTTCGAGCGGGCCCTGAAGCTCGACCCCGCCTACGCGCTGGCCGAGCAGCACACGGTCCTCGCCTACTCCGCGCTGGACCGCCGGCCCGAGCTCCTCGCGCTCACCCGTCGCTGGGCCGATCGCGCCCGGGACGCGGAATCCTACCGGGCGCTGGGCCGCGCCCTGCTCGCCGTGGACCGGCCCGACGAGGCGATCGACGTGTTCGCCAAGGCCGCCGCCCTGGACGGACACCTCCGGTACGCGCCGGCCGTGGCCCAGTACCTGGCCTACCACGGGCGGGCCCACGAGGCCGAGGCCCATGTCCGCAAGGCGCTCGCGTCGCTCCCGCTCCCGGCCCCCGGTGACGCGGTCCCGCCGAAGGAGGGCGTGGTCGCGAAGGACATGACGCCCGAGAAGGAGCGGGTGGCGCTGGGGCGGACGCTCGTCGACCTGCTCGTCTACCAGGGTCGCCTGCGGGAGGCTCGCGAGGCCCTCGGGTCGATGGAAGGGAGCGGGATCGGGGTCCGGGACGTGGCGGGAGGCCGCCTCGCATTCGCCTTCGCCTCCGGCTCCCCGGCCGACTACCAGGCGGCGGAGCAGGCCGTCGAGAAGGTCGGGGCCGACGTTCGCGGCTCCTTCCAGCTCGACCTGGCGCTCGCCCGGGCGCTCTCGGGAGATCCCGCGGGCGCGGAGGCCATGGCGCCCGCGATCTTCTCGGGCCCCGAGGCCTCCGAGTACCCGCCGTACGTCCGCGCGCTCTTCGACGGGGTGGTGGCCTGGAGGAAGGGGGACCTCGCGGCCGCGGCCGACCGCCTCGGCGTCGCCCCGTCGATCCCGTACGTCGACGCCCGCTACAAGGCGCTCACCGTGCTCGGCGAGGTCGAGCTGGAGCGAGGTCGCAACGACGCGGCCATCGCGGCGCTCGAGCAGGCCCGGTCCATCGGATTCGTCCCGCACGTGAGCTCCCTGTCCACGTTCCGGCCGCTCGGGCTGTTCCGGCTGGCCGTGGCCTACGAGCGCGCCGGGGACAAGGTCCGGGCGCACGAGCGGGTCGACGAGCTCCTCGAGATCTGGCATCGCGCCGACCCGGATCTGCCTCACCTCGCCGAGGCGAAGGCCTTGAAGAAGCGGGTCTCGCCCAGGACCGCTCAGGCCACGCAGCGGTAGTCGCGCGTCTCCTCGAAGCCCTGGCGGCCGAGCTCGGCGCGGATGAGCTCGCGCGCCCCCGGAGCGCCCACCGCGACGAGCAGCGGCAGCCCGCGCGCCCGGGCCGCCTCCTCGTAGGAGAGGACCGGCGCCCCGGCCACGGTGCGTCCGATCTTCCGCACGTCGACCTAGAGGAAGAGCGCCACCCCGACGCCGTGGCGGGAGAGCGCCCGGGCGAAGGCGCGGCCGGTCTCGCCGGCGCCCCAGATCGCCACTTCGCTCCGGCCAGCGAGCCCCCCGGCGGCGAGCCAGGCCGCCTTCAGCGCCACGTGGCGGGAGAGCGCGTAGCGGCCGTCGGTGCGGGTGAGCCGGGAGGGGGACTCGCGCCAGTCGAGCAGCACCTCGGGCACGTTCGAGATCCGCCGGCCGGCGGCCGACAGCCGCAGCCAGAGGTCGTAGTCCTCGGGGAAGTCGCCGTCGCGCCAGCCTCCCGCCTCCTCGAGCGCCTCGCGCCGGATGGCGGAGGCGGGGTGGACGAGCGGCGCCTCGACGAGCAGGTCGCGGGCCACGAGGTCCGGGGTCACGAGCCCGTTCAGCCAGGCGGCGTAGCGGGCCATCCCCCCCGCCACCCCGCGCCGCGGGAACAGCCGGACGCGGGAGCCCACCGCGGCGAGCGCCGGATCGGCCTCGAGCGCCGCGAGCTGCCGCCCGACGCGGCTCGGGTGGGCCACGTCGTCGGCGTCCATCCGCACCACCACGTCGGCGTCGCAGGAGGCGAGCCCCCGGTTGAGGGCGAGGGCGATCCCCTCCCCCGGCCCGTGGATCACCTGGACGCGCCGGTCGCGGCGGGCGAGCCCTTCCAGGATCGCCGCCGTTCCGTCGCGCGAGCCGTCGTCGACCGCCACCAGCGCGAGGTCGCGATGGGACTGCCGCAGGATGGACACGGCCGCCGCACGAACGGTCCCGGCCGCGTCCCTGGCCGGGAGGAGGACGGCGACGCGGGGCACGCATCACCCCTCGTAGTCGCCGCCGATGAGGGGCGGCGGGTCGTCGGCCTTCACGTCGTCCGGCGAGACCTCGACCGGCTCGGCGTCGGCGTCGTACTCGCCGAGGACCGGGTCGATCACCTGGCTGCAGAGCCAGACGGCGGCGTAGTAGTAGCCGGCCGGCCCGAGTCCCACGATCTGCCCGCGGGTGGCGGGCGCGATGAGATCCTGCCGGCGCCACTCCTCGCGGGCGTGGACGTTCGTGACGTGCACCTCGACCACCGGGAAGGAGATCGACTTCAGGCAGTCGTGCAGCGCGTAGCTGGTGTGGGTGAAGGCGCCCGGGTTCACGATGAGCCCGCGAGCCGCCTTGCGGTTCTCCTGGATGAAGTCGATGAGGGCGCCCTCGTGGTTCGACTGGCAGGCGCGCACCTCGCGACCGTAGGCCGCGCAGGCCTCCGAGACCATCTTCTCGACGTCCCGGAGGGTGGTGGAGCCGTAGATCTCCGGCTCGCGCTCCCCGAGCAGGTTCAGGTTCGGTCCGTTCACCAGCAGGATCATCCCGGCCTCCCGATCTCCCGCGCCGCCTGCCCGACGGCGGTGGGGTCGGCGACGACGTCCCACTCTACCGCCCAGCCGCGGGGCCCGCGAATCGGCAGCACCCAGAGAAGCCCGGCCGACGAGCGCTTCTTGTCGTGGGCCATCAGCAGTCGAGCCTTCCGTGCAGCGGAAGCCTCGACACGAACGGGCAAGCCAGCCCCGGTCAACGCAGCCTCCACCCGCTCGACCTCCTCCTCTCCCACCCGCCCCAGGATCCGCGCCAGCCGGAACGCGAACGCCAGCCCGATCGCCACCGACTCGCCGTGCGTCCACCTCCGGAACCCGCCCGCCGCCTCCACCCCGTGGCCGAAGGTGTGTCCCAGGTTGAGCAGCTTCCGCTCGGCCCTCTCCCGCGGATCCCGCTCCACGATCTCGAGCTTCACGCGCGCGCACGCGGCGATCGTCCGCTCGTCCACCCGGCCGGCCCTGGCCCGCGCGGCCAGGTGGGGGAGCAGCTCCGGCCGGAGCAGCCCGTACTTCAGGACCTCGCCCAGGCCGCTCCGGAGCTCGCGCTCCGGCAGGGTGCCGAGCGAGGCCGGGTCGGAGAGGACGCCCACCGGCGGGTGGAACGCGCCCACCGCGTTCTTGGCGAGCGGCAGGTTGACCGCCGTCTTGCCGCCCAGCGCGGCGTCCACCATGGCGAGCACGGTGGTGGGGACGGCGAGCCAGTCCACCCCGCGCATGAAGACGGCCGAGAGGAAGCCGGCCGCGTCGGTGACCGCCCCACCCCCCAGCGCCACCACCAGGCTGCGCCGGGTGAGCCCGGCGCGGAGCAGCCGCGTGGCCGACCGCTCCAGCACGGCGAGGGTCTTGCCGCGCTCGCCGTCGGGGAGGATCACGGTGGCCGCGAGGGGGGCCGCGCGCGCCAGGCTGGCGGCGACGCGCTTCCCGTGCGGGGTGGCGAGCACGCGAGCGCAGGTCACCAGGGCGATGCGGTCGCGACCCTGTGTGAATCCGGGGAGCCGCCCGCCGGAGGAGCCGACCACGACCGGGTAGGCCTGCCCCTGCTGCCGGGCCTCGAGGGTGGTGCTCACGCCGGCCCTCCCAGCAGCGCCGCCAGCCGCCGGGCCACCGCGTCGGCCGAGGTGCCGTCGACGGGAACGGTGAGGGAGGCCCGCCGGTAGAGGGGCAGTCGGGCCCGGAGCAGCTCTTCCCACCGGCGCGCCAGCGGCCGGCCGCCGCCGCCGCCCATGCGCCGGGCCGCCTCGCCCGCGGAGACGTCGAGGAAGATCACGCGGCCGACGCGGATCAGGTGCTCGGCGTTCCCGGGGTCGCAGAAGGCGCCGCCGCCTAGCGCGACCACCAGCGGTCCGGCCAGGCCGCGCACGACCTCGCGTTCCAGCGCCCGGAAGGCCGGCTCACCCCGCTCGGCGAAGAGGGCGGCGACCGGGCGCCGGGCGCGCCGCTCCACCTCGGCGTCGGTGTCCACCAGGCGGCGGCCGAGCAGGCGCGAAAGCTCCCGGGCCACGGTGGACTTGCCCGACCCCATCATCCCGGCGAGCGCGACGGTCTCAGCGGATCCGAGCGGCATAGGCCGTGACCGCCTTCTTGACGTCGACCACCGCGTCGCCCCCGAACTTCTCCAGGAAGACCGCGGCGAGCTCCCAGCAGACCACGGCCTCCCCCACCACGGAGGCGGCCGGGACGGCGCAGACGTCGCTGCGCTCGTAGCGGGCCATGGCCGGCTCGCGGGTGTCGATGTCGACCGTGCCGAGCGGGGTGGTCATGGTGGGGATGGGCTTCATGAAGGCCCTCACGCAGACCGGCTCCCCGTTGGTCATGCCCCCCTCGATGCCGCCGGCCCGGTTGGTGGCCCGGTGGAACCCCCGCTCGGCCGAGTGCTTTATGGCGTCGTGTAACCGGTCGCCGGGAAGGTCCACCCGGGTCCCCTCGCCGATCTCGACGGCGCGGATGGCGGGAATGGAGCAGAGCGGCCCGGCGAGCCTCCCGTCGAGCCGGCGGTCGGGGTGGGCGTAGGTGCCGAGCCCGGGCATGAGCCCGGTGGCCCAGACCTCGAAGGCTCCGCCGATGGAGCCGCCGCGCGCCTTCTCGCGGTCGACGATGGCGCGCCACTCGGCGGCGAGCGCCGGGTCGGCGCTGCGCACGTCGGAGGCCTCGATGGCGGCCCGCTCATCCGCGGTGGGGGGCCCCTCGCCGCGCACCGATCGCTCGCCGATGGTGGTCACCCGGGAGGAGACCTCGATGCCGAAGCGCGAGAGCAGCTGGCGGGCGAGCGCCCCCAGGGCGACCGTGGCGGCGGTCGAGCGGGCACTGGCCCGCTCCAGCGCGTCGCGGGCGTCGTCGAAGGCGTACTTCTGGACTCCGGGCAGGTCGGCGTGTCCGGGCCGGGGGCGCGTGAAGCGGGGGCCCCCGCGGGCCGCCGGGGACATGAGGTCCTTCCAGTTCTCGTGGTCCTTGTTCCAGACGAGGAGCGCGATGGGCGTCCCCAGCGTCACCCCGCCCCGGATCCCGGAGACGAACTGCGCCCGGTCGGTCTCGATCTGCATCCGGCCGCCGCGGCCGTAGCCCTTCTGGCGCCTCGCCAGCTCGGCGTCCACGCGGGAGAGGTCGAGGGACAGGCCGGCCGGGAAGCCCTCGGCGATGGCGCAGAGGGCCGGCCCGTGGGATTCACCCGCCGTGAGATAGCGCAACGCCATGGTCACCGACCTCCGTGCCTCTCGATGGCCTTCGCCATCACGTCCTCGGGCGCGGAACGGCCGAGCCAGATCTTGAAGGCGAGCGCCCCCTGCCGCACCAGAACCTGCTCGCCGGTCACCAGCCGGGCCCCGTTGCCCCGCGCCGAGCGGGCGAAGGCGGTCTCGCCGTAGACGAAGTCGAGCGCCACCTGCCCCGTCTTCCAGGCCAGCGCCGGGAGCTCGCCGGCGTGGCTCGCGAGGCCGACCGTGGTGGCGTTCACGATGGCGTCCGACTGGATGGCCTCGGGCGCGACCGCCTCCCAGTCGATCGTGCGGATGGACCCCTCCGGCAGGCCCAGGGTCCGGGTCATGTCGCGGGACAGCTCGTCCGCGGCCCCCGGACGGCGCGCCGAGATCCGGACGTTCGCCCCCATGGCCACGAGCGCCCAGACGGCGGCCCGGGCCGCTCCGCCGGCCCCCAGCACCAGCGCCCGGGAGAGGGGGCCGATGCCGGCGTCGGTGAGCAGGCCGCGCACCGCC
>DAIEMM010000334.1 GCA_027349605.1 Anaeromyxobacteraceae bacterium | reverse complement strand
CCGTGCGGCGCTCGGCCGAGGGGCGCGCCGCCCGCATCGGGGAGCAGCTGGAGATCGGGGCGATCTTCGTGGTCGGCGCCGCGGCCCTGGCCCAGCTCGCCTCCTCGGAGGGAGGGGAGGGTCCGCTCTTCCCGCTCGTCTACCTGACGGCCGCGGTGGCGGTCTCCTTCCTGTCGCTCCCGGTCGGCCTGGCGCTCGTGGCGCTGGCCGCCACGCTGCAGCTCGGGGTCTGGGGAACGTCGGGCGCGCCGTCCGAGGAGCTGCCGGAAGTGCTGGCCCGGGTGGGGTTCATCCTGCTCTTCGCCGTCCTCTACCACGCGGTCCTGTGGGCCCGGCTGGCCGCGGCGCGGCGCAACGAGCGCGCGGCCGTGGACCGGCGCCTGCGGGAGCTCGACGAGCGTGCCCGGGAGATGCGCCTGCTCTCCCCGCGCGGGCTCGACCGCGACGCCTCCGGGGAGGAGGAGCGATCGCTCCTTCGCGGGCGCGCCGCCGCCGTCCAGGTGGAGGCGGCCATGGCGGGGGCGATGGAGGTCGCCGAGGCCGCCCTGCGCAGCCACACCTGCGCCCTGTTCCTCCTCTCCCCCGACGACACCACCCTGAAGCTCCGGGAATGCCGCTCGGTGAGCGACCACGTGGCCCGCCGCCCGCTCCCGGCGGGCGAGGGCGTCCTGGGAACCGTGGTGGCGCGCCGCGCGCCGGTCCGCCTCTCGGGCGACATCCGCAGCGCCACCTATTACGACGACGGGACTCGCCCGCGGGCGCTGGTGGCCGCGCCGCTCGTCGACCGGCGCGGCGGCCACGTCCGCGGCGTGCTGGTGGCCGATCGCCTCGACGACCAGCCCTTCGAGGACTCGGACGAGCACCTGGTGACGCGGGTGGCGGGCGAGCTGGTCCGGGCGGTCGAGTCGGAGCGCATCCTCCTCGGCCTCCAGGCCGAGCGGGACGAGAAGGAGCTCTTCTACGGCGCCATCGAGCAGCTCAACCGGAAGTCGAAGACCCAGGAGGTCCTCGACGCCGCCATCGAGGTGGCGGCGCGCATCGTGCAGCTCGACTTCGGGGCGGTGACCCTCCTCGAGCCGGAAGAGGCCCGCCGCCCGCACCGCGTCGTCAAGGCGGTGACCTCCTCCGCGCAGGGGTGGCAGGTCTCGGAGCTCCAGGGGCGGCGCTTCTCGGCGCAGACGGGGCTCGTGGCCTCGGCGGTGCGGCACGGGTCCGCGCTCCCCGGACTGGGCGAGCGGGTGGACCGGATGCGGGTCTTCGACGAGGGCACGCGCCTGAAGGGGCTCGGGTCGGTGCGGGTCTTCCCGCTCAAGTCGGGCGACCAGACGCTGGGGACGCTGGTGGTGGGCTCGCGGCGCCCGGAGGCGTTCGAGGGCGAGGCGGCCAGGCAGCTGGAGGTGATCGCCATGCAGGTCGCCGACGCGCTCCTGCGGGCGCGCCTCTTCGAGCAGACCGAGCGGCTGGCCAGCACCGACGGGCTCACGGGGCTCCACAACCACCGCACCTTCCAGGCCAGGCTCGACGAGCAGCTCCGCGTCGCGCAGCGGTACGGCAAGCGGCTCTCCGTGGTGATCTGCGACGTGGACCGGTTCAAGGCCGTGAACGACGCCCACGGCCACCCGGTCGGAGACCTGGTCCTGCGCGGCGTGGCCGGCGTCCTGGCCAGGGAGGCCCGCGAGACCGACCTGGTGGCCCGTTACGGAGGCGAGGAGTTCGCGCTCGTCATGCCGGAGACCGACGGCGAGGGGGCCCTGGTCATCGCCGAGCGGATGCGCAAGCGCCTGGAGGAGGCGACCTTCCCCACCGAGGCCGGACCGCTCCGCGTGACCCTCTCGCTCGGCATCGCCACCTTCCCCGACGACGGGACGGAGAAGGCCCGCCTCGTCGAGGTGGCGGACGGCTGCCTGTACCACGCGAAGCGCTCCGGCCGGAACCGCTCGGCGCGCGCGATCGACCTGTCCGGCGGCAGGACCCCCTGCTAGACTCGCCCCGAACCGGGGGCGGCCTTGAAGAAGAACTTCATCCTCGACACCAACGTCCTCCTGCACGACCCGCGCTCGATCTTCGCCTTCGACGACAACAACGTCGTCATCCCGATCTACGTGATCGAGGAGATCGACAACTTCAAGCGCGACCTCTCCAGCCTGGGCCGGAACGCGCGCGCGGTCGCCCGGTCGCTCGACGACTTCCGCGCCCAGGGGCGCCTCAAGGAGGGCGTCCCCATCGGCAACGGCAAGGGGACCGTGCGCGTCCTGTTCACGGATCGTCAATTGCCGCCCGAGCTGCGCAACGGCCACTCCACCACCGACGACAGCATCCTGGCGGTGGCGCTCGACGTCTCCCAGCGGGAGCGCGAGCTGCCGGCGGTCTTCGTGTCGAAGGACACGAACCTGCGCATCCGGGCCGACGCCATGGGGCTCACCACCGAGGACTACGACGTGGAGGGCGTCGACCTCGACGAGCTCTGGAGCGGCGTCGCCGAGGTCGTGGTGGAGGCCGAGGCGGTGAACCAGTTCTACGCCCAGGGCGTCGTTCCGCTCCCGCCCGGGGTCGCGGCCCCGGCGCCCAACGAGTTCGTGGTGCTGCGGGACCGGGACAACCCGCAGCACAGCGCGGTGGGGAAGTTCAGCGCCCCCCGCCAGGCCTACGTCCCGCTCATCAAGCTCCACAAGGAGGGGATCTGGGGGATCCGCCCCCGCAACAAGGAGCAGTCCTTCGCCCTCGACCTCCTGCTCAACGACGAGATCCGGCTGGTCACCATCGTGGGCAAGGCGGGCACCGGCAAGACGCTCCTCGCCATCGCCGCCGGCCTGCACAAGACCATGGAGGAGTCGGCCTACCAGAAGCTGCTCGTCTCCAGGCCCATCTTCCCGCTGGGGAGGGACATCGGGTACCTGCCGGGCTCCGTCGAGGAGAAGCTCAATCCCTGGATGCAGCCCATCTTCGACAACGTCGAGTACCTCATGAACCTCTCGCGCTCCGACAAGAAGCTGGGGCGCGGCTACCACGAGTTGGTGGACCTGGGCATCCTGGAGATCGAGCCGCTCACCTACATCCGCGGCCGGTCGATCCCCAACCAGTTCATGATCGTCGACGAGGCCCAGAACCTGACCCCGCACGAGGTGAAGACCATCATCACCCGCGTCGGGGACGGCACCAAGATCGTCCTCACGGGCGACCCCTACCAGATCGACAACCCCTACGTGGATCAGACCAACAACGGACTGGTCCACGTGGTGAACCGCTTCAAGCAGGAGCGGCTGGCCGCCCACGTGACCCTGTCGAAGGGCGAGAGGTCGCCGCTCGCCGAGCTGGCCGCGAACCTGCTCTAGGCTATGCGGCCAGGGCGCCGCGGAGCCCTGGGGTGCGTGCACCCGCGGTGTAATCGAGGAGCTCCACGCTCCGCGAGGCGATCCCCAGCGTCAGCTTCTCGCGAAATCCCTCGGCGTCGCCGCCCACCTGGAACGGCACCGGACGGTCGAAGCTCATCTCGACCCGGTCGGCCTCGAAGTCGAGGAGGCCGGGATGCTGGAACTCGCCCGTGAAGATCTTCCGCGCCTGGAGGACCAGGGCGGGCACGGGGATCCGCGTGGCCACGCGGACCTGGAGGGTGCCGGCCCGGCGCCCGGCGAAGGGGAACGCGCGCAGCTTGAACCCGTAGTACGGCACGGTGCTGCCGGCGGCCATCATGCAGGGCCCGGCGTAGAGCAGCTCGCCGTGGGCCACGGGGCGGCCGACCCGGTCGCCCGAGGGGTCGAGCCGCCAGGCGGGCGTGCCGGTGTTGAGGATCTCGCAGTAGGCGGGGGCCCGCTGGAACACCTGGCGGGGAGCGGAGCGCAGCGCGATGGCGAGGCCGTAGCCCCGCAGCCCGGAGGCGAGCCGGCCGGCCCTCGCCCCCAGCCGGGTGCGCAGCCAGTTGTAGTCGTTCAGGACCGCGGCATCGATGCCCACGCCGGCGAAGGGCGTGCGCCGCCCCTCGCAGGTGACGAGGTCCAGGCGGCGGCCGGGCAGGACCTCCCCGGACAGGTGGCGACGGAGGTCGTCGAGCGGACGCCCCGCGCCGACCATCTCGGCCACGGCGTTGCCCGTGCCCAGGGCCAGCACGCCGAAGCGCGGCGCGGGCTCCGAGCGGGTCTCGGCGCGGTCGAGGATGTGGTTCACCCAGGAGACGAAGGTCCCGTCTCCCCCACCGGTGAACACGGTGCCGAAGCCCCGGGAGACGACGGCGTCGGCGATGCGGTGGGCGTCGTCGTGGTCGCGGGAGAAGAAGAGGCTCTCCGCCGGCACGAGCCCCGAGAGGGCCTCGCGGACGCGGGGGCTGACCTGCTTGGCGTTGGCGTTGAGGAGAACTGCCGTCTGCTCGGGGATGTGGTGCGAGGAGTAGGCCTGGAGCATCGAGTCCCCTGTGCGAGGGTGTGACATCGCCGTCACACTTGGGGTTAGCAAGCCAGATGCCACGCTGCGTCGTCGCGAAAGTGTCGGAAATTCAACGGTACCGTGTCGTTCGGTCCCGCTTCAGGCCCCGGGAGATCGGGTAGAAAAGGTTCCAGACTGCGAAGGGGGCTACGCACCTACACGGGCTCGGCCGGTCCGTGGCTGCCCTCCCTCCGGGGGCCGGCATTCGTTTGACTCGTCGCACGGGGTGCTTAGCCTCCTTTCCACAAGGGAGGTTTTCAACCATGGGAAAGATCATCGGCATCGACCTGGGCACCACCAACTCGGTGGTCTCGGTGATGGAGGGCAAGGACCCCGTCGTCATCACGAACGAGGAGGGCTCCCGCATCACCCCTTCGGTCGTCGCCTACCTGAAGGACGGGGAACGCCTGGTCGGCCAGGTGGCCAAGCGCCAGGCCATCACCAACCCCGAGCGGACCATCTACAGCATCAAGCGGTTCATGGGGCGCCGGGCCGACGAGGTCCAGGAGGAGGCCAAGCGGGTCCCCTACAAGGTCGTCGCCGGGAGCGGCGGCGACTCGCGGATCGAGGTCGACGGAAAGGCGCTCAGCCCTCCGGAGATCAGCGCCCAGATCCTGCTCAAGCTGAAGCGCGCCGCGGAGAACTACCTGGGCGAGAAGGTCACCGACGCGGTCATCACGGTCCCGGCCTACTTCAACGACGCCCAGCGCCAGGCCACCAAGGACGCCGGCGAGATCGCCGGCCTGAACGTCCGGCGCATCATCAACGAGCCCACGGCGGCCGCTCTGGCCTACGGCCTGGACAAGAAGTCGAACGAGAAGATCGCGGTCTACGACTTCGGCGGCGGCACCTTCGACATCTCCATCCTCGAGGTGGGCGACAAGGTGGTCGAGGTGCTGGCCACGAACGGGGACACGCACCTGGGCGGCGACAACATCGGCCAGGTGGTCGTCGACTGGCTCATCGCCGAGTTCAATCGGGACACCGGCATCGACGTGTCGAAGGACAAGATGGTGCTGCAGCGGCTCAAGGACGCCGCCGAGAAGGCCAAGATCGAGCTCTCCTCCACCATGGAGACCGAGGTCAACCTGCCGTTCCTCACCGCCGACCAGACCGGGCCGAAGCACCTCGCGGTGAAGCTCTCCCGCGCCAAGCTGGAGCAGATGGTGACGCCGCTCGTCGACCGCTCCATCGAGCCGGTGAAGAAGGCGCTCGCCGACGCAGGGCTCTCGCCCGACAAGATCGACGAGGTGGTGATGGTGGGCGGCCAGACCCGCATGCCCCTCATCGTCGAGACCGTGAAGAAGTACTTCGGCAAGGAGCCGAACAAGACCGTCAACCCGGACGAGGTCGTGAGCGTGGGCGCCGCCGTCCAGGGCGGGGTGCTCTCGGGCGACGTGAAGGACATCCTGCTCCTCGACGTCACGCCGCTGTCGCTCGGCGTGGAGACGCTGGGCGGCGTGATGACCCGGCTCATCGAGCGCAACACCACCATCCCGGCGCGAAAGTCGGAGACCTTCTCCACCGCGTCGGACGGCCAGACCTCGGTGGAGGTGCACGTGCTCCAGGGAGAGCGCGAGATGGCGCGCGACAACCGCACGCTGGGTCGCTTCCACCTGGAGGGCATCCCCCCCGCTCCGCGCGGCGTGCCGCAGGTCGAGGTCACCTTCGACATCGACGCCAACGGGATCCTGAACGTGGCGGCCAAGGACAAGGCCACCGGCAAGGAGCAGAAGGTCACCATCACCCAGTCCTCCGGACTCTCCAAGGACGAGGTGGAGAAGATGGTCTCCGACGCCCGCTCCCACGAGGCCGAGGACAAGCAGCGGCGCGAGGAGGTCGAGATCAAGAACCGGGTGGAGAACCTCGCCTACCAGATGGAGAAGCTCGTCAAGGAGAACAAGGAGAAGCTCCCCCCCGCCACCGTCACCGAGCTCGAGGGGCTGGTGCAGGAGGCCCACCGGGTCCGCGAGCGCGGCAGCGCCGAGGAGGTGAAGGCGGCCCTCGAGAAGCTCGAGAAGGCCAGCCACAAGGCCGCCGAGGAGCTCTACAAGGCCGCCGGCACGCCTCCGGCAGGAGGGGCCGGTCCGGCAGGCGGCGCGCCGGCGCCGCAGCCCGAGAAGAAGGGCGGCGACGACGTCGTCGACGCGGAGTTCAAGCAGGTGTAAGCGTCATCGATGCACCTGACCGTCCTCTCCCGCTCGGCTGGCATCTTCACCACCCTGCGGGTCGTCGAGGCCGCCCGCGCCCGTGGACACGTGGCGCGGGTGGTCGACCCGCTGCAGGTGGAGATGCGGCTGGGGAGGGAGGGGCCGGAGATCTTCCACCGGGGAGGCCCCTTCCCGGCCACCGACGTGGTGGTTCCGCGGATCGCGCCCTCCATCAGCCAGTACGGCCTGGCGGTGGTGAACCACCTCCAGCTCCTCGGGCTGGCGGTCCTGAACGGGGCGCCGGCCATCGGCCTCGCGCGGAACAAGATGCGGGTGCTGCAGCTGCTCTCGGCGAACGGCGTGCGGGTCCCTCGCACGGTGATGGCTTCCGAGCCCTCCGGCCTGCGCGAGATGGTCCGCCACGTGGGCGGGTTGCCGGTGCTCGTGAAGCTCCTGCGCGGCAACGAGAAGACCGGGGTCATCGTCTGCGAGACCCGGCAGGCCCTCGAGTCGGCGCTGGAGGCCATCCTCCGGCTCGGCCAGAACACCGTGGTCCAGCAGTACGTGCGCGGACGGCGCGGCGGCGACCTGCGCGCCTTCGTCGTCGGTGGGCGGGCCGTGGCGGCGCTGCGCCGGCGACCCCGGGTGGGGCGCCTCTCCCGCAGCCTCGGACAGGGCGCCCGGTTCGAGGGAGCCGTGCTCGACGCCGGCGAGGAGCGCGCGGCGGTGGCGGCCGCGCGGGTCGTCGGGCTGGAGGTCTGCGCGGTGGACATGCTCGACGCGCCCGGGGGCCCCCGGGTCTTCGAGGTCCACAGCTCGCCGGGGATCCGCGAGGCCGAGGAAGCCTGCGGAGTGGACCTGGCCGGAGCCATCGTGGAGAGGGCCGCCGAGCTGGTGGGATCGCCGCCGGTGGTCCGCCGTGGCGCCCGGGCGAGGCGAGGGGCGCGATGAATCGGCGGGCGAGCGGCCCCGTCCCTGGTATACCCGCACCGGATTCCGGAGGAGGTCACATGATGCGCATCGCACTCGCCGTGCTCGCCGCCGCCCTCGCGCTGCCCGCGACGGCCGTCGACGGAGCCTGCGCCGCCAGCACCTACAAGGTCGTCACCGACGGCTCCTCCCGCTCCCTCGAGCTGGGCAAGAAGGGAAAGGTCGTCGTCGACGTGGTCCCCCTCGAGAAGGGCATCCACGTGAACCGCGAGTTCCCCCTCAAGTACAAGGTGGAGCCGTCGGCCGGCCTCAAGGTCGACAAGGTCGAGTGGAAGCGGACCGACGCGGTCGACCCCGCGGCGGAGAATCCGCGCTTCGAGATCCCGGTCACCGCGGCGGCGAAGGGCCCGCAGCAGGTAGCGGTCCTGATGCGCTTCGCCATCTGCAGCGACGCGTGGTGCGTCCCCCAGACCCGGACCGTCACGATTCCCATCGAAGTGAAGTGAGGCGAGGGTGCGCGTCGTCTACGGCATGAACCCGGTCCGGGAGCTCCTCCGCTCCGGCGCGGAAGGGGTGACGGAGCTCTGGCTGGCCGAGGGCGGCGAGAGGCCCAAGGCCTTCGCCGACCTGGAGCGGGCCGCCCGGGACCGCGGCGCCAAGGTCCGGACCGCGCCGCGCGCGAAGCTCGACCGCCTGGCCGGGGTGACGCAGCACCAGGGGATCGTCGCCGTCGTCGCCGACTACCGGTACCGGGAGCTGGACGAGATCCTGGCGGCCGCCGCGGCCTCCGGCCGGCCGCCCCTCCTCGTCCTCCTCGACGGGGTGGAGGACCCCCACAACCTCGGGGCCATCGTCCGGTCGGCCCACGCCCTCGGCGCCCACGGGGTGGTGATGCCCCGCGACCGGGCTGCGGGGGTGACCCCTTCGGCCGCGAAGGCCTCGGCGGGCGCGGTGGAGCACATGGCCATCGCGCGGGTCACGAACCTGGTGCGCTGCATCGAGGACCTCAAGACGGCGGGGATCTGGACGGTCGCCGCCGTCCCGGACGGGGACCAGGACCTCGCGTCCGTCGACCTGCGCGGCCCGACCGCCCTGGTCCTGGGCGGGGAAGGGCAGGGGGTCCGTCCCCTGGTCCGGAAGAGCTGCGATCACGCCGCGCGCATCCCCATGCTGGGGCGGGTGGGCAGCCTGAACGCGTCGGCCGCGGCGGCCATCGCGCTCTATGAAGCGACGCGTCAGCGCGGCGAAACCACTGGCAAGAACCCGCCTTGACAAGCCCGGGGTCGTCTTGTACAAGACCCCGCTCCGACGCCGGGGATGGGTGTCCCTCGTGCCGGATGGCCAGAGCCGAAACTTCTGGGGATTCGCTGGCGTAGCTCAGTTGGCAGAGCAGCTGCCTTGTAAGCAGCAGGTCGCGGGTTCGAATCCCACCGCCAGCTCCAGCTGGCTCGTCGCATCGTTCGTCGTGGTCCGAGGTTCGAAGTGGTCAAGGAGGGGTTCCCGAGCGGCCAAAGGGAGCAGACTGTAAATCTGCCGGCTTACGCCTTCGGTGGTTCGAATCCACCCCCCTCCACTCAAGGAGAATACGGAAGCACGCTGGAATAGCTCAGTTGGTAGAGCGTCAGCCTTCCAAGCTGAATGTCGAGGGTTCGAATCCCTTTTCCCGCTCCAGACCGCAAGGATACGAAGAAAGGAAGAAAGGCCCTCTTAGCTCAGTCGGTAGAGCGCGTCCTTGGTAAGGACGAGGTCTCCAGTTCAATCCTGGAAGAGGGCTCCAGCATCATCACCGCAGTCAGTGAGGACGGAGAGCCATGGCCGGCAACAGAACCATCATCACGCTCGAGTGCACGACCTGCAAGGAGCGGAACTACAGCACCACCAAGAACAAGAAGAAGACCCAGGACAAGCTCTCGCGTTCCAAGTTCTGCCCGCGCTGCCGCAAGCACGCGACGCACAAGGAAACGAAGTAGTCCTGTACCGGGATTTCGAAGGCCAGTAGCTCGAACGGTAGAGCAGCGGTCTCCAAAACCGCGGGTTGGGGGTTCGAATCCCTCCTGGCCTGCCAGTTCAGCGGAAGGGCAGCATGGAAAAGGGTCCGGGCGTCGAACCGAAGCGGATCGTCGCGATCTTCTACTTCTTCGCGGCGGTGGTGGTCGGGATCTTCCTCGAGAAGATCCTGGGCCTTGCCTTCTCGTACGCACGCCTGAACGACGTGGCCGTCCTCGGGGACGAGTGGACCCTGAGCACGCTGCTCGGGTACGGCGTCGCCGCGGTCCTGGCGGTACTGGCATGGCGTTCCCCGCGGATCAACGCGGTGTCGATGCAGGTGGCGCAGGAGCTGGGGCGGGTCTCCTGGCCCAACCTGCGCGAGACGCGGGCGTCGACGGTGGCGGTGGTGGTGTTCACCTTCGTGGCCGCCTTCCTGCTCGGGATCTTCGACCTGGTCTGGTCGCGGCTCTCGTCGCTGGTCTACTAGCAGCTGACCGGGCGCGGCGCGCCCGGAGACGGCGCACCGAGCGTCGGGAGAAAATGGCAATGGCGAAGAAGTGGTACGCGGTGCACACGTACTCGGGCTTCGAGAACAAGGTGAAGAAGTCGCTCGAGGAGCGCGTGCGCCAGGAGGACCTCCAGGACAGCTTCGGCGAGATCCTCATCCCCATGGAGCAGGTCGTGGAGATGGTGAAGGGGGAGAAGAAGACCTCCAAGCGGAAGTTCTTCCCCGGCTACGTGCTGGTCCAGATGGAGATGGACGACCGCACCTGGCACCTCGTCAAGGGAACCGCCAAGGTCACCGGGTTCGTGGGCAGCGCCAAGATCCCCAAGGACGTGCCGGCCATCTCCGACGCCGAGGTGGCCCGCCTCACCAGCCAGATCTCCGAGGGCACGCTGAAGCCCAAGCCCAAGGTCCAGTTCGAGGAGGGCGACCAGGTCCGCGTGACCGACGGCCCCTTCTCCAACTTCAACGGCACCGTGGAGGAGGTCAAGCCCGAGAAGGGCAAGGTCCGCGTGCTGGTGTCCATCTTCGGCCGGGCCACCCCGGTCGAGCTCGATTTCATGCAGGTGGAGAAGACCTAGCAGCGGCGGCTTCAGCCGCCGCAAGAGCCACACCGGGGCAGCGCCGCACCAGCGGAACCGCCTCGCGCAGCAGGAAGCCGCATCACCCGCAGTTCACATGGCGTGGAAGGGCTCGCCGCCCGGACGACCACGCAGGGCCATTCGCACGGGCCCGGAAGGATGACGAGGCATGAAGAAGATCACCGGTCAGATCAAGCTGCAGATCCCGGCTGGCAAGGCCAACCCGGCGCCCCCCGTGGGCCCGGCGCTCGGCCAGCACGGCGTGAACATCATGGAGTTCTGCAAGCAGTTCAACGCGGCCACTCAGGCGCAGGCGAAGGAAGCGCTCATCATCCCGGTGATCATCACCGTGTACCAGGACCGCTCCTTCAGCTTCATCCTCAAGACGCCTCCGGCGTCGATCCTGCTCAAGAAGGCCGCCGGGCTGCACACCGAGAAGAAGAAGGGCAGCGGCGCGCACGCCCCCGGCAAGGAGAAGGTCGGGAAGGTGTCCCGCGCCCAGCTCGAGCAGATCGCCAAGATGAAGATGCAGGACATGACGGCGGGGAGCGTCGAGGCCGCGATGCGGACCGTCGAGGGCACCGCCCGGTCCATGGGCATCGAGATCGTCGGTTAGGCCGGGAGACACACGCACATGGCTCACATCGGAAAGAACTTCAAGAAGGCCGCCGAGAGCGTCGACCGCAACAAGCGCTACAGGCTCGACGACGCGCTGGCGCTGGTGAAGAAGACCGCCGTCCGCAAGTTCGACGAGTCGGTGGACGCCGCCATCAACCTGGGCGTCGACCCGAAGCACGCCGACCAGATGGTCCGTGGCGCCGTCGCGCTGCCGCACGGCACGGGCAAGGTGCTGAGGGTCCTCGCGTTCGCTAAGGGTGACAAGGCCCGCGAGGCGCAGGACGCCGGTGCGGACTTCGTCGGCGCCGAGGACATGATCGAGAAGATCCAGGGCGGCTGGCTCGATTTCGACGTTTCGGTCGCAACCCCCGACATGATGCCGCTCGTCGGCCGCATCGGCCGCATCCTCGGTCCCCGCGGCCTGATGCCGAACCCGAAGACCGGTACGGTGTCGGTGGAGATCGGCACGGCCGTACGCGAGATCAAGGCCGGAAAGATCGAGTACCGGGTCGAGAAGGCGGGCATCGTGCACGCGCCGATCGGCCGGCTTTCGTTCGAGGCCGAGCAACTCGCCGAGAACTTCCACGCACTGCTGGACGCGCTGATCAAGGCCAAGCCGGCCGCCGCCAAGGGGACCTACCTCAAGACGATCAGCATCACGACCACCATGGGCCCTGGCATCAAGCTGAACCCGGCCCACGCCCTCGCGGTGTCGCAGGCCGCGGCGGATTGACGCCAGTCCAGATCACCGCCATACTATAGTCCGTTCGCCGTAGACCGCAGGTGGCACCGCCATAACAGCCCTTCGGGCGACCTGCCGAGGCAGATGTACGTCAGTTCTCAGCTGAGCGTGCCTATGCGGTCTTCGCGCGTGCGAAGACCGCTTTTCTGTTGCGAGGGGGTGAATGCAAATGACCACACAGGCCAAGATCGATGCCGTCGCGGAGATCGCCGAGAGCCTGAAGAGCGCCCAGAGCGTCGTCCTGGCGGAGTTCAAGGGCCTCAGCGTGGCGCAGTCCCAGAAGCTGCGCGGGGAACTGCGCAGGCAGGGCGTGACCTTCCACGTCGTCAAGAACACCCTTCTCGGCAAGGCGGCCCAGCAGGTC
>DAIEMM010000324.1 GCA_027349605.1 Anaeromyxobacteraceae bacterium | reverse complement strand
GATGTATCCGTCCTTGTTGATGATGAAGCCGGAGCCCAGGCTGTTGGATCGGAAGTCGGGCATCTCGCGTGGCTGGCCGTAGAAGCGCTCGAAGAACTCGTCCCACTGCCCGCCCGGACCGCCCTGCGGGCCACCGCGGGGATAGCCCGGCACGCGCGGGTGCCCCTTCGTCACCGTGGTGGTGGAGATGTTCACCACCGCCGGCTTCAGCTGCTTGATGAGCGGGGCGAGCGTCGTCACCGGGGCGGCCGTCGGGCCCGCAGCGGGAGTGGCCGCCGGCAGCTCCCGCCACAGGGGCTGGACGACCGACTGGGCCGCGCTCCCCCCGTCGGCCCTTCCTTCCCGGCTGCAGGCCAGGGTGACGGCCACGGCCGTGGCGGCGACCAGGGAAAGCGTCAGGAGTCGTCTCATGGAACCCTCTCGCGTGTGGTTGGTGAGGAAACGGGTGAGAAAACATGCTGGAAACGCGGGTGGACCGCCGCCCTATTCCCGGGTCCCCCTCGGGGTCAGGCCCGCACCAACCGGCCGACCCGCACCCGGGCGGCCCGGAGCACCCGGTCCCCGATCCGCCAGCCCGGGCGCAACTCCTCCACCACGATGCCGTCCTGGGACTCGTCTGCCACGGCCGCGAGGTCGATGGCCTCCCCGGTGCGTGGGTCGAAGGGGAGCCCGACGACGGCGAGCCGGGTGGCTCCCATCTCGGCGATGCGCTTCTCCAGGGTGGCCAGGGTCAGGCGGACCCCTTCGCGAAGGTCGCGGAGGGCGGGGGCGTCCCCCGGGTCGCGCCCCGAGGCCCGGAAGGCCATCTCGAGGCCGTCGTGGGTCTCCAGGAGCACCTGGGCGAGCCGGGCCTTCTCGGCGTCGACCACCCGCTCCTTCTCCCGCTCCATCCGCTGGCGGAAGGCCTTGTTGTCCTCGACCAGGGAGGCACAGGTCCGCATCAGCTCGTCGATCCGTTCGGCCTGGGCCTGCAACGTGTCCTCGAGCTCGCTGAATCCGGCGGTGCGTCGATCGGTCAAGGCGTCCTCCCGCGCCGCAACCTAAGGCCGCGACAGGCCGTGTCAATCCCTACAGGCCGAGGAGCTTCGCGACCGTCTTCTCGTCCGCGGCCGGGAACTCGTACTGGTCGAGCTCCTCGGGCCTGACCCAGCGGTGGTCGTGCACCCGCGCGTTCTGGACCGCCCCCGCCCGGATCTCGCAGCGGTAGACGCAGAAGTCGATGTCGTAGCTGGCGTAGGAGTGCTCGACGTGGATCACGCGCTCCCCGACCCGGACGGAGATGTCCATCTCCTCCTCCAGCTCCCGCGCCAGCGCCGCCTCGTCGGTCTCGCCGGGTTCCACGCGACCCCCGGGAAACTCCCAGAGGAGCGGCAGGGAGGCCGTGGGCGAGCGCTGCGTGATGAGGTAGCGGCCGTCCTTCTCGATCATCGCGCCAACGACCCGGATCTTGCGCCGCATGATCCCTCCGCCCTTCCTGCCGCCTTGCCGGCGACGCATTGTAGAATCGCGGGACCATGGCGTCCATCCGCTTCCTCGGCGCGGCGGGAACGGTGACCGGCTCTCGCTTCCTCGTGGAGGCGGCCGGCCGCCGGGTCCTCCACCACCTGGAGCGGCGTCTTCCCGAGCCCTCCACGACCATCCTGCTCGTCGGCTTCCAGGCCGTCGGGACCCGCGGCTGGGAGGTCCACGTCCCCGCCCATCTCGAGCTGGCGGAGCTCGGTTGATCCCCGGGGCACGTGGCGCCCGCGTCACCCGCCTCGACGGGGCCATGGGTACCGCCCTGCTCGACCGCGGCCTGCCTCCCGGCTCTCCGCCCGAGGCCTGGGTGATCGAGCGGCCCTGGGAGGTGGAGGCGGTCCACGCCGCGCACGCCGCCGCCGGAGCCGAGGTGCTCCTCACCTGCACGTTCAACCTGGCCCGCCTCGACCTGGCGGGGCAGGCCCTCGACGGCGCTCGGGTGGCGACCCGGGCTGCCGCGCTGGCCCGGAAGGCGCGGCCGCTGGCGGTCGCCGGTTGCGCCGGCCCGACCGGGCTGGTTCGCCCCGGGAGATCCGGGCCCTCGCCGGCCGAGCTCCGCGAGCGGTACGACGCCGCCTTCCGGGCCCTCTCCGACGCGGGCGTCGACCTGCTCTGGATCGAGACCCAGCTGGATCCCGGCGAGGCCCGTGCGGCGCTCGGCGCGGCCCGGCGGACCGGACTCGCGGTGGTCGTCACCGCGTTCCTCGTCCCCGGCCCGGGTGGGATGACCGCGCTCGACGGCTCCCCCGGCGTGCAGTTCCTCGAGATGCTCTGGCGCGACGGCGCGGCCGCCGTCGGGGTGAATTGCGTCGCACCCGACGCCCACCTCGTCCGGGTCGTCGCCGAGGCCGCGTCCCGCCTGCCGATTCCCCTGGTGGTGAAGCCCAACGCCGGCCTGCCCGGCCAGCCCGTCGGACCGGCGGCCTTCGCCGGCGCCGTGGCTGCCGCGGCACGGGCCGGGGCCACGCTCGTCGGCGGCTGTTGCGGCGCGGGGGCCTCACACCTCCGGGCCGTCGCCGCGGCGCTCGTCGCCCCGGGGTCTCAGGCTCGCGGGTAGGACCCGAGGAGCAGCATCATGTGCACCTGCCGCCGCACGCCGGCGAGGGCGTCGGCGCACTCCGGCTCGGCCCGGTGTCCCTCGAAATCCAGGAAGAAGACGTAGTGCCCCACCGCCGTCTTGGTGGGGCGGCTCTCGATGCGCGACAGGTTGATGCGCCGTGTGGCGAACTCGGCGATGACCTCGTAGAGGCCGCCCGGCCGGTCGCGGTCCAGGGTGAAGGCGATGCTGGTCCGGTCGCGCCCCGTGGCCTTCCCGTCCTCCCGGGCGAGCAGGACGAAGCGGGTGAAGTTCTCGGCCGCGTCCTGGATGGAGGCTGCCAGCACGGCCAGGCCATATCGCTCGGAGGCGCCTCGACCCCCGACGGCGGCGAGGCCCGGCTCCTCCGCCGCCCGCCGGGCGTCATCGGCGGTGGACAGCGTGGGCTCGGTGGGGACCCCGGGGAGGCGCTGGCGCAGGAAGGCGGCGCACTGTCCGAGGGCCTGGGGATGGGAGAGCACGCGGCGGATGCCTGCCAGGTCGGTGCCGGGGCGGACGAGCA
>DAIEMM010000291.1 GCA_027349605.1 Anaeromyxobacteraceae bacterium | reverse complement strand
GCGTCGGCGCCGGGCGTGCGCATCGTCACCGCGATCGTCTCGCCGTCGACCCGGATCTCGAGCGGCTCCTCCACCGCCACCGCGTCGGCCCGTTGCTCCGCCCTGCCGGCCTCCACACGGACCATTTCCACCTCGGTGGTGGGGCCGGCGCGGAGCCGATGGGGACCCGGCTCGCTCATGGCCATCCCAGCACCTGCCGGATCGCCTCGACGACCCTGGCGCTGACCCGGACGTTCTCCCGCTTCCACTCCGCGTGCGCTGCGGGGCCCACCCGGTTGGCCACCCCGAGCGCCGCCGCCGCCGGGACGCCCGCCGCCGCGCAGGCCGCGAACACGCCGGTCAGCTCCAGGTTCTCGGCCGACGCGAGGCGCGCCAGGGCGCGGGCACCCGCCTCGGTGACGGTGATGGCGGGCGGGACGGCCACGTCGTGCGCCGGGAGCGGCAGCGTCCAGGTGGCTGGCCAGCGCGTGGTCTCCGCCGGCGGTCGGTAGGCGCGCCCCTCGGCCTCCTCCACCGAGGTGGCGATGGCCCGCCCGGCCGAGAGGACGTCCCCCAGCGCGAGCCGCCCGTCGTAGGCGCCGCAGGTGCCGACGAAGAGGAGCCGCACGGGCTGGTGCTCGCGGAGCAGGCGCGCCGTCCCGACGGCTGCGGTGATGGCTCCGATCCCGGCCGTGGCGACCACCCAGCCGGGAGGAGGTTCGCGTTCGAGTCCCGAGAGCTCGCGGGAGAATGCCGAAACCAGGAGGGACGGACCGCGCATCCTGACGGGGCTCATCCCACGACAGGAACGGGCTTGCAAGCCAGGGCTAGAGGATGTCCTCCCCCCGCTCCCCGGTCCGGACCCGGACGGCCTCCTCCACCGGCCCGACGAACACCTTCCCGTCGCCGATGCGGCCGGTGCCCACCGCGCGCTGGAGCACGTCGAGGAGGCGCGGGACGAGGGACGTGGGAACGACCGCCTCGACCTTCAGCTTCGGCCGGAAGTCGATGGCGTACTCGGCGCCCCGGTACATCTCGCCGTGCCCCCTCTGCCTGCCGTAACCCTTCACCTCGGTCACGGTCAGGCCCTCGACCCCCCAGGTCGCAAACGCGTTCTTCAGTGTCTCCAGCCGCGACGGCTGGATGACGGCCTCGATCTTGGTCACCCCGCACCTCCAGGGGTCGCCTGGTGCAAGGGGCGCGCCGCCCAAGCGGGCATCGGACTGCGCGGTTTCCCGGCGATCGGCGGAGGCGCTGCCTCCTTCCCGGGCAGGCCTTGCCCGGTTCCAGGCAGCCCGGCTTCAGCGTGCGTCGAGAACCTCGCGAACCCTGGCCAGGAGCGCGGAGGACGTGAAGGGCTTGGCCAGGAACGATTCCGTGTCGGCCAGGACTCCGTGAGGCCCGACGACGTCTCGCGCGTAACCGGAGAGGAACAGGACCCGAAGTCCGGGCTGGGCCCCCCGGAGCTGGTCGGCCAGTTCCCTGCCGGTGGTGTCGGGCATGACCACGTCGGTGACGAGCAGACCGGGCACGAGGGCCGCTGCCTTCATGGCCTCGATCGCTTCCACCGCTCCTGCCGCGGCCACCACCTGGTAGCCGCCGGATCGGAGGGCGCGGGCCGATGCCTCACGGACTCCCGGGTCGTCCTCCACGAGGAGGACGGTCTCGGTGCCTCCGGGTGCGGTCGCTCGCGGGGCGAGGGGAGCGTCCGCCTCCACCGGTTGGGTGCGAGGGAGCAGGACGTCGAACGTGGTGCCCTTCCCCGCATCGCTCTCCACCCGGA
>DAIEMM010000286.1 GCA_027349605.1 Anaeromyxobacteraceae bacterium | reverse complement strand
GAGCATGTCCTCGGTCGAGAAGATCTGCGCCACCTTGCCTTCGAGGCCGAGCCGTCGCAGCCCGGCATAGGCCAGGACCACCGCGTCGAAGCCCTCGTCGATCTTGCGCAGGCGCGTGGCGACGTTGCCCCGGATGGTCTCGATCCGGAGATCCGGGCGCATGGTCTGGAGCTGGGCGGAGCGGCGCAGGCTCGCGGTTCCCACCCGGGCCCCGCGGGGCAGCTCGGAGAGCTTCTTCCCGTGGGAGACGAGCGCGTCGCGGGGGTCCTCGCGGACCGGGACCGCGGCGATGACGAGCCCCGGCGGCTCGACGGCGGGCAGGTCCTTCATGGAGTGGACGGCGATCTGCGCCTCGCCGCGGAGCAGGGCGTCCTCGATCTCCTTCACGAAGAGCCCCTTGCCGCCGACCTCGGCGAGCGGGACGTCGAGGATGCGGTCCCCGCGGGTCATGAGCTCGAGGAGCTGCACCTCGAGCCCGGGCTCCCGCCCGGTGAGCAGGCCGGAGACGTGTCGGGCCTGCCACATGGCGAGGGCGCTGCGGCGGGTGGCGATTCGGACGGTCATCGATGGGACTCCGGGTGGGCGGCGGCTCCGGAGTCCTTCTCCGGACGGCTGCGCGCTCGGGGGTTCTCGTTCTCTCCCACGCCGAACAGCTCGGCGGCGGCGCCGGGAAGCTCGCTGTCTCCGGAGGCCGCGGCCTCCTTGAGACGGGCGGTCGGCCCGTGGAGCAGCTTGTTCACGATGGCGTGCGCCATGGCCTCGACGCTCTTGCGGCCCTTCTCGTCGAGCTTCCCGCCCAGGTGGGCGAGCGTCCGCTCGGCCTCGGCGCGGGCGATCTCCTCGGCGTGGCGGCGCAGCTCGGCGAGCACCGGCAGCGCGGCCCGGGTCTCCCGCTCCTGCGCGAACGCCATGACCTCGGCCTCGACGATGGCCTCGGCCCGGATGGCCTCCTCGGCACGGGCGGCGTGCGTCTGGCTGACCACCCGCTGCAGGTCGTCGATGTCGTAGGCGTAGACGTTGTCCTGCTCGCCGCAGGCCGGGTCCACGTTGCGGGGAACCGCCAGGTCGATGAAGCAGACGGAACGGCCTCGCCGGGCCTTCATCACCTGGGCGGCGAGCTCGCGGGTGATCACGTAGGTCGGGGCGCCGGTGGAGACGATCACCACGTCGGCGAGCGCGAGCAGGCTGGTCAGCGCGTCCCAGGGCTCGGCCACCGCGCCGATCTCGGCGGCCAGGGCCGCGGCCCGCTCGGGGGAGCGGTTGGTCACCAGGACGCGGTCGGCGCCCAGGTCGCGCAGCGCCTTGGCCGAGAGGGCGCCCATCTTGCCCGCCCCCACGAGCAGCACCGCCCGGCCCTCGAGGTTCCCGAAGATCTTCTCGACCAGCTCCACCGCCACCTGCGAGACGCTGCCCGCCCCGCGCGCGATCTCGGTCTCGTTCCGGACCCGCTTGGCGGTGGCGAAGGCACGGTTGCAGAGGCGCGAGACGAAGGCGCCGGCGGTCTCGGCCGAGGCGGCCATGCCGTAGGCCTCCTTCACCTGCCCGAGGATCTGCGGCTCGCCCACCACCATGGAGTCGAGGCTCGCGGCCACCCGGAAGAGGTGGCGCACCGCCTCCCGGCCGCTGCGCTCGTAGAGGTGCCCCTCGGCCTCCCCGGTGCGGGCCAGGAAGAAGTGGCGGGCCTCCTCGAGGGACTCGCCGTACACGTAGCACTCCACCCGGTTGCAGGTGGAGACCACCATCGCCTCGCCGACCCCGGGGCGGGCCGCCAGGCCCGCCAGGGCCTCCTTGAGCGCGTCGCCCCCCAGCGCGACCTTCTCGCGGACGGCCACCGGGGCGCTCTTGTGCGAGAGCCCGACCAGGTGGAGTTCGCGTCCGGAGTTCACTTGCGGGCCCCCGAGAAGTCGCCGGCGTGGCGGGTGAACCCGGCGGGGAGGACGTTCAGGGTGACCATCGAGCCCAGCACCAGGCCGAAGGCGACGATGGTGAGCAGCGCGAAGCGGCGCCCGTGCCACCCGGTGTGGCGGAGCTGGACCATGGCCGCGTAGAGGAGCCAGATGACGAGCGAGCTGACCTGCTGCGGGTCCCACTGCCAGGCGCTCTTCCAGACCACCTTGGCCATGGCCGAGCCGGTGAGCAGCGCCACCGTGTAGACCACGAAGCCGGCCCGCACCAGGCGCTGGTTCAGCTGGTCGAGGGCGGCCAGGGAGGGCAGCCGGGAGAAGAGCGCGCCGAACCGCTTGCCCTTCACCTCCCGCTCCTGGAGGAGGTACATGACGGCCACCAGGGAGGCCATGGCGAAGAGGGCCACGCCGAGGAGCGCCGTCACGATGTGGACGGTGAGCATCGGGAGCCGCACCGCCTCCGGCAACACCTCCGGGAAGTCCGGCTTCACGAGGAAGAGCGTGGGGAGGAGCACCACCAGGATGAGCGGCGTGACGAAGGCGCCCACGGCCGGGATGCGGTAGAGCCGCTGCACCACCAGCGAGGCTCCGGCGGCGAGCCAGGTCATGAACACGAGCCCGCCGCGCAGGCCGAAGAACTCGGCGCCGCCATATTCCTTGCAGCCGAGCCCGATGGCCGCGGCGTGGACCAGGAAGGCGACGGCGAGCAGCCACTGCCCGGCCGTGGCGAGCGCCTGGTGGCGCGGGCGGGCGAAGTACAGGACGTAGGCCGTGACCGCCCCGGCGTAGAAGAGGGCGGCGAAGCGAAGCACCAGCAGGCTCATCGAGGATCTCGGTCGGGTATTCGGATTCGACGGTCCCTGATGGGGCCGTCAGGAGAGATTGTCAAGGAGGAACCGGGCCAGGGCTTCCGCCTCGCGGCGGCGATCCTCGAGGTCGCGGGGAAGCGGCCTGGCGCCGCCGGGCGGGGTCGCGGGCGCGGCGTCCGGAGCCGCCCGGGAGGCGGCCTCGACGGCGGCGGCCTCGGCGAGGAAACCGGGCTCCACCTGGTAGGCGACCTCTCCCACCACGACCGAATCGGCCATGGCCTCGCCCCCGATCTCGCGCACCTGGACGAGGGTCTTCACCCGGGCCACCAGTCCGAGGGCGTCGTCGCCCCCGCCCGCGACGCGGAGGAAGCGGACCGCGGGCTCGAGCGCGTAGCGGCGTCCGCGCGCCTGCCCGCCCAGGAGGGCGATGGAGCCACCGTCGAGGTCGATGCGCCCCTGGCCGGCCCACGCGTCGAGGAGCGCCTGGGAGACGAAGAGCAGTCCACCTGCCATGGAGAGATCGCGGGTCATTCCAGGTGCTTGCGTGAGGAAGCGAACCTAGCACGCGAATGGGGGCGCTTGCCAGCGTTCGACCGGGAGGTTAGGACAGCGCGCATGGCATCCAACGACATCGTGACCCTCGAGGACAGCACCTTCGACAAGGAAGTCATGAAGAGCGACATCCCGGTCCTGGTCGACTTCTGGGCCGTCTGGTGCGGGCCCTGCAAGGCCATTGCACCGGTGGTGGAACAGATCGCCGTCGACTACAAGGGCAAGGTGAAGGTCGGCAAGATGGACATCGACAAGCACCAGGGGGTGGCACAGAAGTTCAACATCCGGTCGATCCCGACCTTGCTCGTGTTCAAGGGCGGCAAGGTCGTCGACACGGTGATCGGCGCGGACCAGACCCGGATCATCGAGAGCGTGAAGAAGGTCACGGCGGGGTAGCAGCGAACCGGCCGTGAGGCCGGGCCGCAAGAGCGGGACCGAGGTTCCGTTGGAGCGGCGGTACCGGGGTCTGGCTCCTGCCCGCCCTGAACGGCTCGCCGCGGCGAGGGCTCGCCGCTAATTCACGAACCGTCTCGTCCCCACGCTCGCGAGCATGGCCAGCGCGGTGAAGATCACCAGCACAGAGGTCC
>DAIEMM010000271.1 GCA_027349605.1 Anaeromyxobacteraceae bacterium | reverse complement strand
CGCCACGTACCAGTGGGCCGAGATGGCGAGGATGGCCCTCGGTCGCGGCAGGAGCTTCGCGAGACCGCGAAAGCCCCGGCTCCAGGGATTGTCCTCGATCGCGTTCATGGGCGAGCCATGCCCCACGAAGACGACCGGCATGCGCGCTCCCCGCGCGCTCGCCTGTGGCTCCTGCCGGGTGGGGCCTACCATCGGGCCATCTCGTCGGCGAGCGAGGCCAGCCGGTCGCAGCCGATCGTCTCCTGGAGCACGGGGATCAGCGTCCGCTCCTCGAACCGGAAGTGCTCCTCGAGCTTCTCGAGGAACCTCGCGAGCGCCGCGGGCCGTGCCGCGTCCCCGGCGACCCGCAGCTCCCGGGCGAGCCGCCGGAGCACCACGTGATCGCCGAGGGTGAAGACCACGAGCGCGTCCGTCTCGGGGACGTGGCGGGTCAGCTCGGGGAGCAGGACCTCCTCCTCCGCGCGACAGTGCGCGTTCATCTCCTGGTCCCAGGCGGCGAGGAGGCGGGCGCACTGCTCGTCGACGCACTTCCCCCGCCTGCGCCTGCCGTCGGCCAGCCACCGGGCGTGGCAGGCGGAGAGGCGCCGGAGTTGCGGGCAGAGGGTCACCGGCCCTCCCCTACGCGACCTTCGCCGCCGCCTGCTGGACGGCCTCGATCTCGATCTCGATGTCGACGCGGTCGGCCACGAGCACGCCGCCGGTCTCGAGCGCCTGGTTCCAGGTGAGGCCGAAGTCCTTGCGGTTGATCGACGTGGTCGCGGCGAAGCCGGCGCGCACGTTGCCCCACGGATCCTTGCCCTGGCCGCCGACCTCGACGTCGAGCGGCACCTCCCGGGTCACGTCGCGGATGGTCAGGTCGCCGACGACGCGGATCCGGTCCTTCGAGACCACCTCTACGCGCCGGCTGCGGTAGCGGAGGGTGGGGTACTTCCCGGCGTCGAGGAAGTCGGGGGACCTGAGGTGCGCGTCGCGCTCGGCGACGCCGGTCTCGATGCTCGCCGCCTCGATCTCGACCTCGACCGAGGACTTCGTGAGGTCGCCCATGTCGAGCGCCAGCCTCGCGTTCCACTTTGCGAAGTGGCCGCGGACCTTGGAGATGACCATGTGCCGGACGGTGAGGTTCACCGCCGAGTGCGCGCCGTCGACCTGCCAGTTCTGCTGAGCCATGCCCGTTCTCCTTGTGTTGCCCGTGGTGGGCTTCGAAAGGAGGGATTGCAGGCGGCGGGCCGAGGGCGGGACCCGCGCAAGCACCCGGGATCTCTCGCATCGACTTTCCCTGCGGATCGCCCGACCGGCTCATATTGATACGATCCGGCTCGATTCGACCCGGAGGGACCCTGCGCGCCACCGACCTCGACCTTCGCGAGCTCCTCTCCTTCGACCCGCGGGGTGGGGTCATCCGGTTCGGCGGGGAGCGCGTGCTCCTCTTCGACGCCGTGGCGCTCGGCATCCTCCGGAAGGAGCTCGTCGAGGCCCTGGGCTTCACTGCGGCTCGCGGCATCCTCACGCGCATCGGGTACGCCCACGGCTGGCGAACCGCGGAGAGTCTCCGCTCCGAGTTCCCGTGGGAGACCGAGCGGGAGTGGCGGATCGCCGGGGGGCGGCTCCACATGCTGCGCGGGTTCGTGATCATCGAGCAACCGGCCCAGCCCTGGAGCGACGGACCGGAGCCGTTCGTCCACAACGTCTGGCGGGAGTCCTACGAGGCGGAGCAGCACCTACTCCACATGGGACTAGCCGACGAGCCGGTGTGCTGGACGTTGACCGGGTTCGCGAGCGGCTACCTCTCCTTCGCGAACGGCCGTGAGGTCACCTGCATCGAGGACCGCTGCCAGGGAAAGGGCGATCCGCACTGCAGCCTGATCGGGCGCTTCCGGGAGGACTGGGGCCCCGAGATCGAGTCCCACCTCCCGTTCTACGACAAGGTGTGCCTCGACTCGGCGCTGAAGGGGGTCACGACGGCGCTCCGCGCCACCGAGAAGCTCCTGCGCACCCGCCGCCAGGAGCTCGCCCGGATCGCGCCCGGCGCGGAGGAGCGCTCTGGGCTCGTCGTGCGCAGCGAGGCGATGCACCGCGTCCTCGACCTGGCGCTCCGCGTCGCCCGGGTCGAGTCCACCGCGCTCATCACCGGCGAGAGCGGCGTCGGGAAGGAGCGCATCGCCCGGCTCATCCACGACGAGTCGCCCCGCGCCGGGCGTCCCTTCGTGGGCGTGAACTGCGGAGCCGTCACCGAGACCCTCCTGGAGAGCGAGCTCTTCGGCCACGCCCGCGGGGCCTTCACCGGCGCCGACCGCGAGCGCCCGGGCCTCTTCGAGTCCGCGAACGGCGGGACCCTCTTCCTCGACGAGATCGGGGAGATCAGCCCCGGGATGCAGGTGAAGCTCCTGCGGGCGCTCCAGGAGCGGGAGATCCGGCGCGTGGGGGAGAACCGTTCACGCCCGGTGGACGTCCGCATCGTCGCCGCCACCAACCGCAACCTGGCCGACGACGTCGCGGGGGGGAGGTTCCGCCAGGACCTCTTCTACCGGCTCCGGGTCATCGAGCTGCGCGTGCCGCCGCTCCGCGAGCGCCCCGAGGACGTCCTGCCGCTCGCCCGGGTGTTCCTCGCCGAGACCGCGAAGCGCATGGGCCGGAAGGTCACAGGCTTCACCCCTCGCGCCGCCGATCAGCTGCTCCGCCACGTCTGGCCGGGGAACGTCCGGGAGGTGCAGAACGCCGTGGAGCACGCGGTGGCGCTGTGCGCCGGGAACCGGGTGGACGTGGAGGACCTTCCCGAGGAGCTCCGATCGGCGATGCCGCGCCCTCGCCCCTCCGGCCGGACGCGGCCGCTCGAGGACGTCGAGCGCGAGTACATCCTCGCCGCGGTCGAGGAGGCGGGAGGCAACCGGACCCGCGCCGCCTCCGACCTCGGCATCGGGCTGGCGACGCTCAAGCGGAAGCTGAAGGCGTACGGCTCCTCCGCTCCACCCTCCGGAGAATGAACCCGGAGGTGCCCCCCACGGACGCGAGCTCACCGACCGGGGGAAGCTCCTCCGGTTGCGCGACCGACGGCGTCCCTCGTCCTCCCTCCGCGCAGGAACCACGCCAGGCTCGCCGCCTGCAGCAGGAGCAGCGCCCCGAGGACCGCGCGGTGGGCGTCGGCCAGCAACCAGCCTCGAGCGGTGAGCGCGTCGAGCACCACCCCGTAGCCCCACTGGACGAGGAAGGCGCCGGTGAAGGTGCCGAGGTTGAGCGCGGTGCTGGCGCGCCCCGCCAGCTCCGGCGCGAAGCGGCTCGCCAGGAGCGCGTAGACGAGGTTCACCACGGAGAAGGACAGGCCGAGCAGGAACCAGAGGACGTGGCTCGGGCCGACACCGAGCACCATGCCCAGCGTCGCGAGGAGCCCGGTGGCCATCCCGGCCACCAGCACCTGCTCCGGACGGACGCCGCGCCGCTGCAGCGCTCCGATGAACAGGGCGACGAGGAGGAAGCCGATCGCCATCGCAATCGTCGTGAGCAGCAGGTGGAACGCGGCCTCGTCCCGGGAGTAGCCCCCCGCGTGCATGAGCCAGGGCACCGCCCACAGCCCCTGCAGGGCCAGGAATCCACCGATGAACAGGGTCGTCGGGGGTGCGTAGCGCCAGAACACCCGGCTGCGGACGACGCCGCGGAGCGCCACGAGTTGCTGGCCGAGCGTCTCGCCGGTGCGGACCGTTCCCCGCTCGGGCGTGGTGAGGATCCCCACGGCGGTGGCGAGGGAGAGGCCGCCGAGCACGAGGAACACGCCCCGCCAGCCGAGCACGGGCGCGGCGATCGACAGCGGCGTCGTCGCCGAGAGCGCTCCGAGGCTCCCGGCGACCATCACGGCGGCGTTGAGCGAGGGCAGGCGCTCGACCGGGAACCAGAGGGAGAAGGCCTTGAAGGCGGCCATGAGACCCGCCGAGGCGCCGAGCCCGATGGCGGCGCGGGCGAGCGCGAGCTGCGGCAGGCCCTCCCCCAGGCCGAAGAGGATGCTGCCGGCCGCGGAGACGAGGAGCAGCCCGGCGTTGATGCGTCTCGGGCCGTACCGGTCGAGCAGGATGCCGAGCGGCAGCTGGAAGGCACCGAAGGCGAGCAGGTACGCCGAGGTGAGCAGGCCGAGCTCTGCGGAGGACAGCCCGAGCTCGCGCGTCAGCTCCGGCGCAATCACGGCGTTCGCGTTGCGCAGCAGGTAGGAGAGGAAGTAGCCCGCCGCGTAGGCGGGGAAGATGCGAAGCAGGGGGCTCATGGGGCGGGTCGGGCGGGAAGGATACGACGGAGGGAGGTCGCGGACGAGCATCTCGCCGCCCTCCCGTTCCCGTCGTCGTGCGGAGGGGGATGTGCGAGAGTGCCGGGCTGGAGGTAGCCCTTGAACAGGACCCTCGACGCGCTCATCCGCCAGCTCGACCTCGAGCAGCTCGAGGTGAACCTCTTCCGTGGGCAATCCAGGGACCTGTGGGGGCCCAGGGTGTTCGGCGGCCAGGTGATCGGGCAGGCGCTGGTCGCGGCCGAGCGGACGATCGAGGGGCGGCTGCCGCACTCGCTCCACGCCTACTTCCTGCTCCCCGGCGACGCCGAGGCCCCCATCGTCTACCAGGTGGAGCGCGTTCGCGACGGCAGGAGCTTCTCGGCCAGGCGCGTGCAGGCGATCCAGCACGGACGGCCCATCCTCTCGATGATCGCCTCCTTCCAGTCACCCGAGGCGGGACTCGAGCACGCGGCGCCCATGCCCGACGTCCCGCCGCCCGAGGCCCTCACCCCGTCGTCCGAGCTGAACGAGCGCTGGCTCTCCGAGGCGGGGCCCGTGCCCACCCAGGTGTCCGAGGCGCTCCGCGCCCCGAGCGCGATCGAGTTCCGGCCGGTCGAGCCGCAGAATCCCCTCCACCCCTCGGCGGGCGAGCCGCGCCAGGCGGTCTGGTTCCGTGCCGTCGACCGCGTCCCGGACGACCCGCAGGTCCACCGGTGCATCCTGGCCTACGCGTCGGACTACACGCTGATGGGGACGGCCCTCCGCCCGCACGGCCGGAGCTGGTACCAGCCGTCGATGGTGGTCGCGTCGATCGATCACGCGCTCTGGTTCCACCGTGCGGCGCGCATCGACGAGTGGCTCCTGTACGCGATGGACTCGCCGTCGGCCCAGATGGCGCGGGGCCTGTCGCGCGGGCAGATCTTCGGCCGGGACGGGCGTCTCGTCGCGAGCGTGGCGCAGGAGGGACTCATGCGCGAGGTGAGCCGGCCCGGGGCCTGAGGACGGCCTCGAAGGGACAGGGAGGGGAGGCCCGGCGGCGTTCGCCGCGGGGCCTCCCGGTCCCAGCGGTGCGTCACCTCTTGTCGCTCATGCGCGTCAGGTAGACGCCCGCCCAGCTCACCGAGGCATCGGCGTTCGCCATGCTCGCGTTGATGGCGAGAAAGCTCCGGCCGTGCTCGCGGTTGCTGCTGCGGAAGGCATCCCGCTCCAGCCCCACCGACGTCACGGTGAGCGGGGTTCCGGACGCGTCTCCGGCCGGTGCATCGGCGTCGAGAGCCCACGCCGACGTCTGGGTGTCCACCACCACCCTGAAGGCCGATTCCCTCGTCTCCGGGCCGGCCGACAGGGGCGCGTTCACGGCCGAGAAGGCGTTCGAGCGCCAGCGCGGCGGCACGAGTGCCCACCTCCTCTCCGTCCTCATCTGGTTCTCCCCCTGGTTCGCCACCGGCCGACCTGGCCGGCGGAATGACGCATCCCGGAACACTCTAGGTGTGACCCGAGGGGGCGGCGATTCACATGACCCGGGGCCATCGCCGTCGGGTTTTCCTGGGAGGCATCCAAGACCTCGTGCCGTGGCGTGACCCAGGTCAAGACACTGGGCGTTTTCACCCCGAGTGGAGCCCTTCGTCCGGGTCACCTCGCTCGGGTGCGACCACAAGCCGCGAGCCCGCAGGGGGTCTGGCGCGCACCTGCGACAGGCCCAACGTGTTCCTGGGAGAGAGACGTTCGACGTGCACGCCAACCGGGGGTTTGATCATGATGACCGGACGATGGGGACTTTTGCTGGCGGCGAGCCTGGTGGCCGTGGCGGCCACTTCCGGAGCCGCGCAGGATCGCACGCAAGACCGCACCCAGACCAGGGACCCGACCACGCACACCGGCGCGCCGGGGGTCGGGGACCAGGATCGCACCCGCGATCGGGACCAGCTCGAGGACGTCCTGAAGGTCGACGGGAAGCTCTCCGCGACGGAGATCGAGTCGGTGGGTTCCGACCTCGACGGGTACCACGAGCAGGGAGGCAACCAGGAGCAGTTCCGGGCGATGGTTCGCAACTCCGTCGGGGAAGGCTGCAGCGGCGTCTGCCTGTGCGAGGCCGTCCGCTCCATGAACCAGTTCATGTCCCACGGCCAGAGCGCCGTCCAGGCGCGGGAATCCCTCGGCAACATCCAGCGAGAGCAGAGGCAGCAGCGCGAGCAGAAGAAGCTGGCGCTCTCCGACCAGCAGAAGCAGGAGCAGCTGCGCCAGCGCACGATGGAGCGGGCCCGGGAGCAGGACCGCGAGCGGACCCGGGAGCACTCCCCCGGCTCCGCCGGAGGACAGGGAGCCGGTGCAGGCGCTCCGCAGGGGGGTGGCAAGCAGGGCGGGAAGTGACGGCGCCGCGCCAGGAGGAGCGCCATGAGCCCCGGCCTCGGCATCGCTCTCCTCCTCCTGGCGACGGATGGCTCCTCCGTGGCGCTGGAGGGCCTGGCGGGCGCCGGAGGCGGATACGAGGGGAACGTGACCCTCGCCGCGGCCGGGCAGCCCACGTCCGGCTCCGCCGTCGCCGCCGCGTGGGCGGGCCTGGGCGTCGGCTGGGACCCTGGCGAGAAGACCCACCTCTCCGCCGGGCTTCGGTACGACGGCGCCCTCTACCCCGGGGCCACCGACCTGAGCCGGAACGCCGCCTGGGCCGACCTCCTCTGGATCCAGCAGGTCTGGGAGCCCCTGGCGGTCATCGTCGCGGCGGGAGGCGCATGGTCCTGGTACGGGGATCCGGCCCGGAACGGGCCGGGGCTCGCGCTGCGTGCATCACTTCGGGTTGAACCACTGGACTGGGTGGCCGTGCGGGCGGGGTACGCCTACACGCAGCGGTGGGCCGAGGACGAGGCCTACTCGACGAGCTCCAACCGGGTCTTCGGAAGCGTCGAGGCCAGGGTCGCAGCCGGCGTGTACCTGGGACTGGGGTACTCCTGGCAGACGGGCGAGCAGACCTTCTACGCCCCGGTGCCCACCCTCACGCCCCAGGTGCAGCTCGGGGCCGGGGAGGGACCGGCGACGGGATCGGGTCCGGGTACGGGCACGGGTGCGGGTCCCGGTGCGGGCCCGGGAACCGGGACCGGCACCCCCCAGGGTTCCGGCGTCTTCGAGAGCCTGGTGCCGTACCGGGCGAGCACGACCGACAGCACCCTCACCCCGACGTTCGAGGCGGGCGTCTGGGAGGGGCTCTACCTGTTCGCGAGCTACTCCTACACCTGGGGCTCCAGCCTGGAGGGGACGTACACGGCCCAGTTCGGCCTGGCCGGCGCCGGGTACCGGTTCTGATCAGGCGCCGTCGAGCGAGCGCATCCCGGGATCGGCGAGGACCGTGCTGAAGAAGGACGTCAGGATCACGAAGTCGCTCATGGCCTTGTCCTTGCGCTGGATCGCCCCCTCCATCCGGTCGTCCGCGGTCCTGGCGCCGGGCGCATCCCCCCTGGCGGAAGCCTCGGCTCGCGCCTCGAGCGCGGCCGCTCCGGCGGTGGCTCTCGTCATCTCCTCCCCGTGCAGCTCGCGTAGTAGGTCACCGTCGCGGGCCAGTCGGAGAAGATGCCGATGATCCCCACGTCCTGCGCGAGCACGTCGAGCACCTCGTACAGGTCGCCGTCGTTCTCGACCGCCCTCCCCTGCGGGTCGAACCGGTAGTACCAGCCGGCCCTCGAGGCCCCCTGGCGCAGGTCG
>DAIEMM010000257.1 GCA_027349605.1 Anaeromyxobacteraceae bacterium | reverse complement strand
TGGCGTGGGCGTCGAGGAACGCGCGGTTCCAGAGCCCCTCCTCGAGGAGGATGGCGAGAATGGCGGCGAGCAGGAAGGCGTCGGTCCCGGGACGGAGCGGGAGGTGGATGTCCGCCAGTTCCGCGGTCTCGGTGCGACGGGGGTCCACGACGACGAGGGTTCGCGCCGGGTCCTTTGAGATCTCCTTCAAGGTCACGCGCGCGTGCGGGATGGAGTGGGACTGCCAGGGGTTCTTGCCGAGGAAGAGGGCGACGTCGCAGTGCTCGAAGTCGGCGCGGATCATGGCCGTGCCGAACATCCGGTGGGCCACCCAGAACTCGCCCGTCTTCTCCTGCGCCAGCGCGCTGGAGCGGAAGGTCGAACCGAGGGCGCGGCGCGTGGCCGTGGCGTAGGCGCCCGGCAGGTGGTTCCCCTGGCCGCCGCCGCCGTAATGGAAGATCGCGTCGCCCCCGTGCCGGTCGCGCACCGAGGCGAGCCGGGCGGCCACCTCCCGGATGGCGGTGTCCCAGTCGACGGCCTCGAACGTGCCGTCGGGGCGGCGCCGGAGGGGCGTCGTCACCCGGTCGAGGCCGTTCTGGTAGTGGTCGAGCCGGTGGGCCTTCTCGCAGGCGTAGCCCCTGGACGACGGGTGGCGCCGGTCTCCGCGCAGGCGCACCAGGTGGCGGCCGCCCTCGCCCCCGAGCTCGACCTCGAGCCCGCAGTTGCACTCGCAGAGGATGCAGGCGGTCGGCTTCCAGTCGGTCGGGCTCATGCGGTGTCTCCTCACGGCGCGGGAGCGGGAAGCTCTCCGCTCACGAGGAACGTGCTCCGGGGGAACGCGTGCCGGACGAGCCCCGAGGGGCGCTCGCGCAGGAAGGATACATCCCCGGCCGTCGTCACGGTGCAGTGCCAGGTGACGGGTGGACCGGTGGGCGCCCTCCGGGCGAATGCCCGAGGAGTGAAAAGAGCCACGTTCACGCCGCCTCCCGGGTCCCGCGCAGAACGGTAGCGAAAGGCCTCGACTCCGGCGCCCCGCATTTCCGAGCCCAGGCGCTGGGAGGCGGTGTACCCGGTCCTCGAGGAGATCGCCGCCGTGTGGGCGTCGAACGGGGGAGCGGTCAGGTCGATGCCGCTCGCGGATCGGATTGCCGCCCGGAAAGCCGACATCGAGATCCGGTTGGGCAGGAGCCTGGCCTCGGTGCCCTCGAAGAAAACCAGACGGTAGTAGGCGGCCTCGGCGAGCGCGGTCTCCAGCGACTCCGATCCGTACCAGAGCGATGGCTCGTGGGACGCGCCGAACCGCGATCCGTGGCGGAGCGGGGGGGAGCGGAATGGGGAGAGGAGGAGGAAGTGGAGGCCCCGGAACTCGGGCGCACCGGGCACCCGAGGCTTTGCCTCCTCGATGAGCCGCTCGAGCATTTCGTGCTCGGCGTCGGAGTCGACGAGCTGCCGGGTGGAGATCCGTTCCTGCGACTCCACCACACGCCACGCCGTGGTGGCGAGCGGGCGGACCTCAGTTCTTCCCGCGCATCGCGTCCAGATATCGAGTGACATTCACGAGCCCCTCGACGGATCGGATCAGGTCGGCGGGAACGGCTCCCAGGTGCAGGTTCGCGCTGCACATCCAGCGGCGGCAGCTCTCGGCGTCCCCGAGCATGGCGTCCAGATTGCGGAAGACGCGCAGGAGCAGGACCGCACACTCGCCGACCCGGCTCCCGGGCTCGATGGGACGGTCTTCCCCGAGGCGCGAGACCGTGGAAGGGCTCACGCCGAGGACGGCGGCGAGCGCGGCGTCGGAAAGGCCGAGGCCGCGGGCCGCTCGCCGGGTGGCCTTGGTGAGGACCCGTGCCGGGTCGGGCGGGCTGACGAGAACGCGGGCATGCATCACATGCAACGATAGTTCAATTGAATTGCAGGTGCAAGACTGCTCCGCCAGCCGAGGTGGGTCAATTGCCCCATGGGGTGGGTGAAGGCCCACGCGGAGCGCCTGCCCGGCCGGCCGGAT
>DAIEMM010000248.1 GCA_027349605.1 Anaeromyxobacteraceae bacterium | reverse complement strand
GGCGGCCTCCGCCACGTCCCGGGTGACGATCGCGCCCATTGCCGGGTCACCTCCAGCGCCGGAGCGCAGAGAGCCCGGCCACCGCGAAGACCGCGTCGGGTAGCCAGGCCGCCGCCCCGGGCGGCAGCTGCCCGGACCGGGCCAGGGACCAGGCCAGCCCCTGCATCCCGTAGAAGACGAGCGACACCCCCACCGCCTCGATCAGGGAGGCCGTCACGAACCCCTTGCGCCCCCGGCGCAGGGCGAGCGCCAGCGCGAGCAGGCTCGCCGGGACCGCGGCGAACGGGTAGGCGAGCTTGCGGTGCCACTCGAGCTGGTACTCGGAGGTGGGAAGTCCGAGCCGCGAGCGGACCGCCACCTGCTCCGCGAGCACCTGGCGGCGCATCTGGGCCGGCCATCCGGGACGGACGGCGAAGGCCATGGGGTCCTCGTCGAACCGGTAGGCGCGGCGCACCGCCCGGTCGAGCAACATCTCGCCGTCGGGGAGGAAGCGGCGCTCCTCGACGTCCTCCAGGATCCAGTCGCCCTCCGGGCCGGGAAGCATGCGGGCGGCGTCGAGGCGCCGGGCCAGGCGGAAGCCGGGCCCGAGCTCGAGCACGGTGACCCGCTCGAAGGAGCCGCCCGGTCCCGCCGCGCGGAGCTCGTAGATGCGCTTCCCGTCGCGGCCGCGGAACCAGGTCTTGCGCTCCTGCCACCGGCTCCAGGCGGCGACGCCCTTGCCGCGCGACGCCTTGATCTCGTCGGCCCGGGCGGCCGCCCCCGCCGCGTAGAGATCATCGAAGACCACCATGCCGCCGGCCACCAGGAAGGCCACCCCCAGCACCGGCGCGGCCACCCGCCAGGGGCCGAGCCCGAGCGCCCGCATCGCGTCGTACTCCCGGGTGCGCCGGATCCCGGTGGCGGTGAGGGAGGCGGCGAGCAGCATCGCCGCGGGCGCGGTCTGCCCCGCCACCGCCGCGGCGCGGTACAGGTACACCCGAAGTGCGTCCCGGAGCGCGCCGTCTCCCTGGAAGAGGCTCGCACCCTCGGCGAACTCCACCGCCACGAAGAGCACCACGACGGCGAGGAGCGCTCCCAGGAAGGTGAGGAACGCCCGCCGGGCCAGGTGGAGGAAGAGGGTCACCGCACCGCCCCCGTTCCCCTTCGCGCCAGGACGGCGAGGAGCGCCGCCGCGGCCAGCACGGCCGCGAGGTTGGCCAGGTTGGCGGCCAGCCAGGGCGGCAGGACGCCGTCGTGCCCGAGCCCCTCCCCCAGGCGCAGGAGCGCGTAGTAGCCGACGATGGAGAGGATCGACACCGCGTACCCCGCCGCGCGGCCGCCCCGCCGGAGCGACGCGATGGGGACGGCGAGCAGCCCGAGCGCCATGATGCCCAGCGGCACCGCGATGCGCCTCCACAGGAATGTCCGCCAGTACAGCCGGTTCGCGGCGTCCCCGGTCCCGGACTCCCGGAGGATCTCGCCGGGACTGAACTCGAAGGCGTTGTTGGAGAGCTGGTTCTTGGCGTCGAGCGCGGCCCCCAGCCCGAGGTCGGCGGTGGCGCGGGAGAAGCGGGCCACCACGTAGTCCCGTGCCCCGGGGTCCTCCCGGTGGATCTCCCCGTCCTCGAGCACGAGGCGCAGGCCCCCGTCCTTGCCGGCCTCGAGCCGGCCGGAGCGCGAGAAGGTGACGAGCGGCGCGGACGGGTTGGTGCGGTCGGCGATGAGGAGGTCCTCGAAGCCGCCCGGCCCGACTCGGGCCGCGTAGAGCGTCATCCCCGGGATGTCCTCGTAGAAGACCCCGGGGCGGATCTCCCCCTGGAGGTTGCGGCGGATCACGTCGTCGACCCGGCGCCGCGCGTCGCGCAGGCCGGCGGGCGCCACCACCAGCGCCACGGTCAGCGCCAGCAGCGACACGGCCCCGCCGAGGAGCAGCGGGACCCGGACCAGGTGGACCGGCGAGATGCCCACCGAGGAGAGCGCCACCACCTCCCGGTCCTCGGCGAGGCGTCCCACCCCGAGAACCGCGCCGAGCAGGAACGCGACCGGCAGCACGTACTCGAGGAGGTGCGGGACGAGGTCGAGGAGGATGCGGAAGACGTCCCAGGGCGAGACGCCTCCCCCGAAGAGGACGTCGGCCTGGGCCAGGATCTGCGAGGCCAGGAGGAGCTGCGTGAGGAAGAGGAGGGCCGCCGCGAACGGCAGCAGGATCTCCCGGGCGAGGTAGCGGTCGAGCCGCGTCACGCCTTCTTGTCGGACTGGAGCCTCGCCTGGAGGGCCGCGTCCTTCGCCTCGACCTCGCGCACCATGCGGGCCCGCTGCTCCCGGACCCGCTCGGCGAGCGCCGGATCGGAGAGGGCGAGGATGCGGGCCGCGAGCAGCCCGGCGTTGCGCGCCCCCGCCTTGCCGACGGCCATGGTGCCCACCGGCACGCCGCCCGGCATCTGCGCCGTGGCGAGCAGCGCGTCGAGGCCGGCGAGATCGCTGGAGGCGAGGGGGACGCCCAGCACCGGGAGCTCCTACTCGGCGGCCACCACGCCGGCCAGGTGCGCCGCGGCCCCGGCGCCGCAGATGACCACCCGGATCCCGCGCCCGGCGGCCTCCCGGGCCAGCGCCCCGGTTCGCGTCGGGGTGCGGTGGGCCGAGGAGACGTGGATCTCGGTCTCGATGCCCATCTCCTCGAGCGCCTTGCGCGACTCGGACATGACGTCCCAGTCCGTATCGGATCCCATCAGGATGAGGACCTTCGGGCTCATGCTCCCTCCCCCGGGCCGGCTCGCCCGATGTCGCGGCGGAACTGTGCGCCGCGGAACTGGACCTGCGCCAGGGCCTGGTAGGCCCGCGCCGCCGCCTGGGCGCGGTCGGATCCGAGCGCGCAGACGGTGAGGACCCGCCCCCCCGAGGTGACGATCCGTCCGTCGGGTCCGCGCCGCGTACCGGCCAGGAAGACCTGCACGTCCGGGGGGAACGGCCCCTTCGCCCCGTCGACGGCGTCGCCGACGGTGACGCGGCCGGGATAGCCCTCGGCAGCCATGACCACGCCCACGGCGGCCCGGGGATCGACCTCGATGTTCACCGCGGACAGGTCTCCCTTCGCGGCGGCGAGCAGCGCCGGGACGATGTCCCCCGGGATGCGCAGGAGGATGGGCTGGGTCTCCGGGTCGCCGAACCGGGCGTTGAACTCGAGGACCTTCGGGCCCTCGGCGGTGAGCATGAGCCCGGCGTAGAGGGCGCCGCGGAACGGCGTCCCGCGCCGCGCCATCTCCCGCACCGTGGGCAGGAGCACGCGCCGCTCGACGTCGGCGAGCAGCGCGTCGTTCACGGTGGGCGTGGGGCTGAAGGCCCCCATGCCGCCGGTGTTCGGGCCGCGGTCGCCGTCGAAGATGCGCTTGTGGTCCTGTGCCGGGGGGAGGACGCGCACCCGCTCGCCGTCGACGAGGGCGATGACCGACGCCTCCGGCCCGGAGAGCCGTTCCTCGACCACCACCCGCGACCCGGCCGCCCCGTGGACGCGGTCGACCAGGATGGACCGGAGCGCGGCCTCGGCCTCGGCGACGTCGCCGCAGACCACGACACCCTTGCCGGCCGCGAGGCCGTCGGCCTTGACGACCACCCGGCCGCCCGAGGCCCGGGCATGGGCGAGCGCGGGCCCCAGGGCGTCGAAGGAACCGTGGGACGCGGTGGGGATCCCGGCTGCCTCCATGACCTCCTTGGCGAAGGCCTTCGACCCCTCGAGGCGGGCGGCGGCGGCGGACGCGCCGAAGACGGCGATCCCGGCGGCGGCGAGCCGGTCGGCGAGCCCGAGCACGAGCGGCGCCTCCGGTCCCACCACCACGAAGTCGATGCGGTTGCCGGCCGCCCAGTGGGCGAGCGCGTCCACGTCGTCCGCCGCGATGGCGACGTTCTCGGCGAGGCGCGCCGTCCCGGGGTTGCCGGGCGCGCAGAACACCTTCTCCGCGAGCGGACTCTGGCAGATCTTCCAGACGAGGGCGTGTTCCCGCCCGCCCCCGCCGACGACGAGGATTCGCATTCGTGGGCGGTATACCACGGCCCGGGGGTGTCCCGGACGGGGCGTGAGCGGCGCCCCTCAGTGCCGGAAGTGGCGCATCCCGGTGGCCACCATGGCGATCCCGGCGGCGTCGGCAACCGCGACCACCTCGGCGTCCCGGACCGAGCCGCCCGGCTGGACGATGGCCGTGGCCCCGGCCGCGATGATCTCCTCCACCCCGTCGGGGAACGGGAAGAAGGCGTCGGAGCCGACCGCGCTCCCGGCCAGCGGAAAGCGGGCCTTCATCCGGGCGATCTTCACCGACTCGACCCGGCTGGTCTGGCCGCCGCCGATGGCCAGCGTCCGGTCGCCCGCGGCGAAGACGATGGCGTTCGACTTCACGTGCTTCACGACCTTCCAGGCGAAGAGCAGGTCCTGCCACTCCCTCTCGGTGGGAGCCCGCTTCGTCATCACCTTGCAGTCCTCGCGCCGCACGCCGCCCAGGTCGCGGTCCATGACCAGGACGCCCCCGGTGATGGAGCGCAGCTCGCGCGCCTCCTCGGGGCGGCGCCTCCAGGTGGCGCGCGGCTCGCCGAGGCGCGGGCTCGTGAGCAGCCGGAGGTTCCTCTTCGCGGCGAGCAGCTCCCGGGCCTCCGGGCCGTAGGCCGGTGCGATGACGCACTCGAGGAACAGCCCGGCGAGCTCCTTCGCCGCGGCCGCGTCCACCGGGCGGTTCAGCGCCACGATGCCCCCGAAGGCCGAGACCGGGTCGCAGTCGCGGGCCAGGGCGAAGGCCTCCGCCGGCGTGGCGGCCAGGGCGACGCCGCTCGGCGTGTTGTGCTTGATGACCACGCAGGCCGTGCCGTCGTACTCCTTCACGGCGGCGAGCGCGGCCTCGAGGTCGAGCAGGTTGTTGTAGGACAGCTCCTTGCCCTGGAGGACCCGGGCGAAGGCCACCGTGGGCTCCTCGGGCTCGCGCGGCGCGCGGTAGAAGGCCCCGGCCTGGTGCGGGTTCTCCCCGTAGCGGAGGTCCTGCGCCTTGCTCCAGGTGGCGGCGAGCGTGCCCGGGAAGTGCGCCGGCTGCGCCTCCGGCCCGGCCCGGGAGGAGAGGTACTCGGCGATGGCCGCGTCGTAGGCGGCGGTGTGGGCGAAGGCCTTCTTCATGAGGTCGAAGCGGGTGGCCTCGGAGAGGGACCCGGTCGCCTCGATCTCGCCGGCGACCTTCTCGTAGTCGGCCGGGTCGACCACCACGCCGACGTGGGCCGAGTTCTTGGCCGAGCTGCGCACCATGGCCGGGCCGCCGATGTCGATCTCCTCGACCACCTCCGGGAAGGGCTTGCCGGCGGCGACCGCCTCGCGGAACGGGTAGAGGTTCACCACCACGAGGTCGATGGGCGGGATGTCCCGGGCCTTCACGTCGGCCTCGTCGGAGGCGAGGCCGCGCCGGTAGAGGATGCCGCCGTGGACGCGAGGGTGGAGCGTCTTCACGCGGCCGCCGAGGATCTCGGGGGCGGCGGTGTACTCGCCCACCGGGACGACCCGGAGCCCGGCGTCGGCGAGGGCCTTCTGGGTCCCGCCGGTGGAGAGCAGGTCGATTCCCTTCGCGGCCAGGCGCCGGGCGAAGGGGACGAGCCCGGTCTTGTCGGACACGGAGAGGAGAGCGCGGCGAACGGCCAAGGGACACCTCCGGAACGGGGGTGTCCCTTCTAGCCTCCACCGGCGGGGACTTCAAGCGAGCCGGGCGGTCCCGGCCTACTTGTCGAAGTCGTTGCCGAGGCGGGAGCGGGGCTCGTCCTCGGCCATGGCCCGCAGCTTGAGGAGCCCGCGGGTCTCGACCTGCCGGATGCGCTCGCGGGTGAGGTTCATGATGGCCCCCACCTCCTCGAGCGTGATGCCGCCGCGGTCGGCGACGTCGAGCGCGCAGGTCTCCGCCATCTCCCAGATCTCCTTGTCCGGGAAGTTGAGCTTGATGGAGCCCGTGGTCGGGTTCACGTCCAGGTACAGGTGGTGCTTGCAGGAGATGAACATGCACGGGCGCTGCCCCGTCGCGCAGTCGGCGCGGGAGCGGGGGCGCTGCGCGTCCACCTCCCGGATGATCTCCTCGACCTCGGGATCGATGACCCCGAGCGCCCGCTGCTTGCGCAGCTCGCGGGCGATCTCCTTGCGGGACATGGTCCGGGAGCGCCTGCGCCCCGGCAGCTCCAGGGCCTCCGCGTCGGCCGGTCCCACCGGCTCCACCCGGTCGTCCGCCGCGCCTTCTGCCGGATCCGGTTGATCGCTCCGCCTCGCCTCGTTCATCACGCCGCCTCCCTTCCCCATCCGGTCCGGCGCCCGCTCGTCGCGGGCGCGCCGGCCGATGCTCAGCCCAGCTGCCCCATTTCCTGCCTCACCGTCGCCACCCGTCCACCGACCTTCTCGAGACGACGGAGCGCCTGCCGCACCTCGCGCTCCGCACGGCCCAGTTCCCCCTCCATCTCACGGCGGAGGGGGTGCGCGCGCGCCTTTCTCGAAAGCTCCGAGAGCAGCGTGGAAAATCCGTTCTCCACGTCCCAGAGCTGGTTCTTCAGCCCCACGAAGCTCCCCCGGATCTCCTCGAGGGTCATGCCTTCCGCCATCATCCGCTTGATGAGGTTGATGCGGCGGACCACGTCGACGGGGTAGAGCCCGGTCGACCCGGTGTGCTTGCCCTTGCGCCCGACCCGGCGGCTGCGGGGCAGGAGCCCCACCTGGACGTACTTCCGGAAGGTG
>DAIEMM010000236.1 GCA_027349605.1 Anaeromyxobacteraceae bacterium | reverse complement strand
CACATCCTCCCGCTCCACATCCCGGCCCTCCGGGAGCGCCCCGGCGACGTCGCCGCCATCGCCTCCGAGCTCCTCCGGCGGGCGCTGGTGCGGCACGGGGCGCCCGGGATGCACGCGCTGGCGCTCGCCACGCTCCTCCCTCGCCTGGAGGCCTACGGCTGGCCGGGAAACGTGCGGGAGCTGGAGAACGTGATCGAGCGCGTGGCGCTCCTCTACGCCGACGACACCTCGCGGGCCGTGGGCGACGACGAGCTCGCGGCGGTCATGCCCGAGCTGTTCCAGTCGGTCGCGCCGGCGCCGGCCTCCCTCCCCTCCCGCGACCTCCGGGCCGCGCGGGCGGCCAGGGAGCGGGAGCACGTCCAGCGGGTCCTCGCGGAGTGCCGGGGCAACCATAGCGAGGCCGCCCGGAGGCTGGGCATCGGACGCTCCACCCTCTACCGCAAGCTGGCCGGACGGCCGTGACGCCCGGTGACGGGCTCGGGCCAGCCGCGAGGCGCCTTCAGTGCGACCCGACCAGCGACGCCGAGACCTTCGCCTCGGCGCCCGTCTCCACCCGCACGTCCTCCGTCCAGGGCATGAAGCCGCTCGTCCGCACCGTGAGCCGGTGGAGCCCGGGGGCCAGCCGGAAGCTGCACGGGGTCCTGCAGCGCGCCACGCCGTCCGCCAAGACCTCCACGCCGGTGGGCTGGAGCTCGACCGAGACCGTGCCGGCGTCGGGGCCGGCCTCGGGGGGCCTGGCGGGCGGCGGCGCCGGCGCGCGCGTGCAGGCGAGGACGAGCCATGCCGCGGCCACCAGCGTCGACGAGGTCGGTGAGCCGATCTTCACGTGGCATCCCTAACGGCCGGGGCGTCCTCCCGCACCTCGCGGTGCCGGGGTCAGCGCCGGGCGGCCGCGGGACGGAGCCCCGGCGCCTCGCGCCCCGTGCGGCTCACGTACTCCGAGTAGCCGCCGCCGTAGGCGACGGGACCGTCCGGGCCGAGCTCGAGCACCCGGTTGGAGAGGGCGGAGAGGAAGCGGCGATCGTGGGAGACGAAGAGCATGGTGCCCTCGAAACCGTGCAGCGCCCTCACCAGCATCTCCTTGGTCCCCACGTCGAGGTGGTTCGTCGGCTCGTCGAGGACCAGGAAGTTGGGGGGGTCGTAGAGCATCATGGCGAGCACGAGCCGGGCCTTCTCGCCGCCCGAGAGAACCCGGCACGACTTCTCGATCTCGTGGCCGGAGAACCCGAAGCAACCGGCCAGGGTCCGGAGCGAGCCCACCGACGCACGCGGGAAGGCGCGCTGCAGGGCGTCCCACACGGTCTCGGTGGGCTCGAGGAGCTCCATGGCGTGCTGGGCGAAGTAGGCCATCTTCACGCTCGCACCCACCGTGACCGCCCCGGCGTCCGGACGGGACTCGCCGGCGACCATCTTGAGGAGCGTCGTCTTGCCCGACCCGTTGGCGCCGAGCACGCACCAGCGCTCCCCGCGCCGGACCAGGAAGTCGAACCCGTCGTAGACCTTCCGGGACCCGAACCCCTTCTCCACGCCGACCAGCTTGGCCACGTCCTCGCCGGACCGGGGCGGAGTCCAGAACTCGAAGTCGACGGTCTTGCGGACCTTGGGCGGCTCCACCTTCTCGATCTTGTCGATCTTCTTCACGCGCGACTGCACCTGCGCGGCGTGCGAGGCCCGGGCCTTGAACCGCTCGATGAAGGCCAGCTCCTTCTTCAGCATGGCCTGCTGCTTGTCGAAGGCGGCCTGCTGGTGCTGATCGGCGATGGCCCGCTCGCGCTCGTAGAAGTCGTAGTCGCCGGAGTAGGTGGTGAGCTCCCCCGCGTCGATCTCGACGATCTTGTCCACCACCCGGTTCATGAACTCCTTGTCGTGGGAGGTCATGAGGATGGCGCCCGGGTAGCCCCGGAGGAACTGCTCGAGCCAGATGATGGACTCGAGGTCCAGGTGGTTGGAGGGCTCGTCGAGGAGCAGCGTGTCGGGAGCCATGAGGAGGATGCGCGCCAGCGCCACCCGCATCTTCCATCCTCCCGAGAGCGCCCCGACGTCGCCGTCCATCGTCTCGGGGGAGAAGCCCAGGCCCGCCAGGATCTCGCGGGCGCGGGCCTCGAGGCCGTACCCGCCCAGCTCGTCGAAGCGGGCCTGCACGTGCCCGAACCGCTCGACCAGCGCCTCCATCTCGTCGGCCCGGTCGGGATCGGCGAGCGCGTGCTCGAGCGCGTGGAGCTCGGCGGCCACCTCGGAGACCGGGCCCGCGCCGTCCATGGTCTCGGCCACCGCGCTGCGGCCGGACATCTCCCCCACGTCCTGGGAGAAGTGACCCACGGTGACGCCCCGGTCGATGGAGACCTGTCCCTCGTCGGGAGTCTCCTCGCGGGTGACGAGCCGGAAGAGGGTGGACTTGCCGGCGCCGTTGGGACCGACGAGCCCGACCTTCTCCCCCGCGTGGATCACGGCCGACGCCTCCACGAAGAGGATCTGGTGGCCGTGCTGCATGGAGATGGCGTCGAGACGGATCAAGGGGTCGCGTTCTACACGCGGAGGACCGCCGGCACAAGCGTCACGCCCCCCGGGCCGACGAGGTCCCGCCGCTCGGGTATGATGCGGGCGCGTCCCGGCACCTGCTTCCGGAGGAAGCGTGAACCCCTACACGTTCGAACGGTTCCTGGCCTGGAGATCCGGCGTGGACTACTACGCCGACGACCCGTTCCTGGTGCGCCTGGTCCGGCACCACGCGGGCCCCGACTTCCCCCGGCTGGACGGGGAGGCCCGCTCGCTCTCCCGCCGCGCTTCCTCCCGGTGGCGCGAGCTCTCGGACGCCATCTCCGTCCTCGAGGCGCGGCCGCGCCTGCAGCAGTGGGACGCCCACCACCGCCGGGTGGACCGCGTGGTGCGCCCCGCCGAGGCGCTCGAGCTGGAGCGGGAGGTCTTCTCGGAGGGGCTCTTCTCCGCCCGGACCGATCTCCTCACCCGGGCCGTGAAGCAGTTCATCGTCTACCAGAACGGGGAGGCCTGCATCGCCTGCCCGCTGGTCTGCACGGAAGGGCTGGTGGCGGCCCTCGACGAGCTGGCCGATCGGCCCGAGACCGTCGCCATGCGGGAGCACCTGAAGGAGGGACGCGACGGGCGCCACGCCGTGGGCGCCCAGTTCCTCACCGAGATCCAGGGTGGCTCCGACGTGCCGGCCAACCGGGTCGAGGCGGTGCGGGACGGGGACCGCCACCGGATCTCCGGCACCAAGTTCTTCTGCTCGGTGGCCCATGCCGACTACGCGGCCGTCACCGCGCGCGACGCCTCCACCGGCGCCCTCGGCCTCTTCGCGCTGCCCCTCTGGGTCCCGGGGCGCGAGGAGGAACTGCGGAACGGGGTCACGCTGGACCGGCTCAAGTGGAAGACCGGGACCTGCGAGCTCCCCACCGCGGAGGTGACCTTCGACGGCGCGGAGGCCTGGGCCCTCGGCCCGGTGGAGCGGGGGCTCGCCAACGCGGTGCGCATCGTGCTCACCGTCTCGCGGCTCACCATCGGCCTCGCCTCCGCTGCGTACGCGGCGCGGTCCGTCCGCGAGGCGCGGGCCTACGCCTCGTTCCGCGAGGCCTTCGGGCGTCCCGTCGACCGGTTCCCCATGGTCCAGGCCCAGCTCGAGGACCTGGGGCGATCCGTGCAGCGCGCCACCGCCGGGGCCTTCGAGGTGCACCGGCGCCACCGGTCTGCGGGAGGTGATCGCCGCCGGGCGTTCGAGGCGCGCGAGCTCGTCATGCTCCAGAAGGTCGTGGCGTCCGAGGACGCGACCCGGACCATCCAGGAGGCCATGGGCATCCTGGGAGGAAACGGCGTGGTGGAGGACTTTTCCTCGCTCCCGCGCCTCTTCCGCGACTCGGTGGTGAACGAGCTCTGGGAAGGGCCCCGCAACGTGCTCCTCGCGCAGGTGCACCGCGACCTCCAGCGCGCCGCGTCCTGGTATCCGGCCGTGGAGCTGGTGACGAGCTTGCTCGACGGGAGGGAGGACGCGGAGGCGCGAGCGCTCCGGGACGAGGTGGTGGCGCTGGTCGCCGGACCGGA
>DAIEMM010000209.1 GCA_027349605.1 Anaeromyxobacteraceae bacterium | reverse complement strand
CCAGGGAGCGCGCCGCGATGGGGACGCCCTGCACGCGCAGGAAGCCCTTGGCCACGCCCCCGAGGCGCCGCGCCTGGCCGCCGGCGACGAGGACGCCGGTGCAATCGCCGATCCGCTCCACGGGGGAGAGCTTACCTCGCGGGGAGCGGGCAGCGGTGGCGGGAGGAACGCCCCTCTGCTACAAGACCGCGCGTGACTCCCGAGCAGCGCCTCGAGGCCTTCCGCAAGATCGTGGAGCGCAGTCCCGACGACCCGTTCGCGCGCTACTCGCTGGCCATGGGAAACCGCGGCGCGGGGCGGCTCGAGGAGGCGCTCCTGGACTTCGAGGACCTGGCCCGCCGCGTCCCGGGGTACGTCCCCACCTACCTCATGTGGGGCCAGACCCTGGAGATGCTGGACCGGAGCGCGGAGGCGGGCGCCGTCTACGGGCGCGGCATCCAGGCCGCCCGCCAGGCGGGAAACGATCACGCGCTCTCCGAGTTGACGCAGGCCCTCGAGGCGCTGGGCTGAGCCGGGACGACCGGCAGGAAGGGAACGACGTGAGCGGACTCATGCAGGGGAAGAAGGCCTTCGTCACCGGCGTCGCCAACGACCGGAGCATCGCCTGGGCCATCGCCCAGCAGTTCCAGGCGCAGGGCGCCGAGCTCGCCTTCTCCTACCCGGGCGAGGCCATGGGGAAGCGCATGCTCCCCCTGGTGAGGACCATGAACCCGGCCGCGGTCCTGGACCTCGACGTCTCGAACGACGGGCAGATCGACGCCGCCGTGAAGGAGGTCGGGAAGGTCTGGGACTCGGTGGACGTGCTGGTCCACGCCATCGGCTATGCGCCGCGCGAGGCCCTCGACGGCCGGTTCACCGACGTCACCACGCGTGAAGCGTGGCGCATCACCATGGACGTCTCGGCCTACTCGCTCATCGCGCTGGCGCGCGCCTTCCGGCCCATGATGAAGCCGGGCGCGAGCATCGTCACGCTCAGCTACTACGGAGCCGAGAAGGTGGTCACCAACTACAACGTGATGGGCGTCGCCAAGGCCGCGCTCGAGGCCTCGGTGCGCTACCTGGCCGAGGACATGGGGCGGGAGGGGATCCGCGTGAACGCCATCAGCGCCGGGCCGCTCAAGACGCTGGCCGCCGCCGGCATCAAGGGAATGCGCACCATGCTGGGCGAGAACGCCGACAAGACCCCGCTGCGCCGGAACATCAGCCACGACGAGGTCGGCAGGGCGGCCCTCTTCCTGTGCTCCTCGCTGGGCTCGGGCATCACCGGCGAGACGCTCCACGTCGACGCCGGCCAGAACATCATGGGCGTCGTGTCGATGGGGTGAGGTGGCCGGGAGGCCCGGTCACGGGAACCGGCCGCGCGGGGCGTCGTCGCCCACGTAGGGGTTCCGCCTCCGCTCCTCGCCGAGCGTCCCCCCGGGACCGTGCCCGGGGAAGAACCGGACGTCGTCGCCGAGGGGGAAGAGCCTCTCGCGGATGGACCCGAGCAGTTCCGTCGCGTTCCCGCCGGGAAGGTCGGTCCGTCCCACCGAGCCGGCGAAGAGCGTGTCCCCGGCGAAGAGGAGCCGGTCGGCGGGGAAGTGGAGGGAGACGCCGCCCGGACTGTGGCCCGGCGTGTGGATCACGCGGGCCTCGTGTCCGCCCACGCGGATCGCGTCGCCGTCGGCCAGGAAGGCCGACACCTCGGGCGATCGTGCCGGCCCGAATCCCAGGCCGGCCGCCTGGCCCGGCAGCGCCCGGACGAACGGCTCGTCACCCGCGTGGATCTGGAAGGGCGCTCCGGTCCTCCGGCGCAGTTCCTCGGCCCCGAAGATGTGGTCGACGTGACCGTGGGTGGCGAGGATGCGGACGATGCGGAAGTCGGGTTGCGCGAGGCCGAGCACGCGGGTGGCCTCGCCACCCGGGTCGATCACGACGGCGTCGCCGGTCCCGGAGTCGGCGACCAGCCAGGTGTTCTCGGCAAAGGGTCCGACGACCGCCTGCCGGACGACCAGCATCAGGCCGAGAAGGACGACCCGCAGCCGCAGGTGTTCTTGGCGTTCGGGTTGATGAACTTGAACCCGGCGCCCTGGAGCCCCTGGATGTAGTCGACGGTGACGCCCTGCAGGTACATGGCGCTCATCGGGTCGACGTAGAGCTTGAGGCCGCGGGACTGGTCGAGGACCACGTCGCCTTCCTTGGCGTCCTTCTCGAAGTCCATCGTGTACTGGAAGCCGGAGCAGCCGCCACCGGCGACGCCGATGCGGATTCCATGTCCGGTGAGCCCCTCCTGCTCGATGGCCGCGAGGACCATCTCGACGGCCTTCTCGGTGAACGAGACGAACTCGGGAAGGTCGTTGGCGGGGTTCTGGGAGACGGGGGAGAGGGTGGTGGCAGTGTCCATGGTGTTCCCTTCATAATGGACCGGGCAAGTCCAGGCAATCGAGGAAGAGGAAGCGACCGCATCAGCCCGGAATTCCGAGGTGCCGGCCCCCGTCCACCGGCACGAGCGCGCCCGTGACGAACGGGGAATCGGCCAGGAACCGGACCGTCCGGGCCACGTCCTCGGGTGCGCCGACCCGCCGGAGCGGGATGCGCCGGGCGAGCCGCCGCCGGGCCCCGGCCGTGTAGCTCTCCGGCCAGAGCACCGTCCCGGGAGCCACTCCGTTCACCCGGACCGACGGCGCGAGCTCGAGGGCGAGCGCCTCGGTCACCGCCCGCAGCGCCGCCTTCGAGGCGCCGTAGGCGGAATAGGCCGCCCAGGGCACGAGGGCGCCCCCCACGTCGATCACGTTGACCACCGACCCGCGAGCGCGCCGGAGCAGGGAAAGGAGCGCGCGGGTGAGGAGGAGCGGGGCGCGGGCGTTGAGCGCCATCTGCTCGTCGAAGAGCGCGGCGTCGGTGTCCTCCACCGCGCGCCGCTCGAAGACCGCGGCGATGTTCACGAGGAGGTCGAGCCGGTCGAAGCGCTTGCGGAAGGCGCGGGCCAGCGAGGACGGTCCGTCGGGGAGGGAGAGGTCGCCCCGGATCCCGAGCAGCGTGCGGGGTGGCCGATGGCTGTGGAAGTGGGCCACCACCTGCCATCCGTGGCGGGACAGGTCGAGCGCGATGGCCCGCCCGACGCGGGTTCCGGCACCGGTGACGAGGGCCACCCGCCGCCGGGGACTCACTACCCGCCGCCCTTCCGCGGCACCCAGAGCGTCTCGGCGACGCCGGAGTTCCGATTTGCGGCGCGGGCCGCCTCGAAGAGGAAGTCGGAGAGCCGGTTCAGGTACACCACGACGGTGGGGTCGATGTGGGCGAGGTGCGAGAGCGCCACCGCGCGCCGCTCGGCGCGGCGGCAGGTGGCCCGCGCCACGTGCAGGGCGGCGGCGACCGGCGTGCCCCCGGGCAGGATGAAGGCGGTGAGGGGAGGAAGCACCTCGGCCCAGCGGTCCATCTGGCGCTCGAGCGCCTCCGCCCACTCGCCGCGCACGCCGGGGATGGCCCCGTGCGCCCGTGCCTCGTGCGGCGTGGCGAGCTCGGCCCCCACCGCGAAGAGCTCCGCCTGGATGCGGGCGAGCTCCCCCTCGATCTCCGGGGCCGGTGCGTGCGCCCGGGCGAGGCCGATGGCGGCGTTGAGCTCGTCGACCGCGCCGTACGCCTCGACCCGCGCGTCGTCCTTGGGGACGCGACCGCCCCCGAAGAGGCTCGTCTCCCCACCGTCGCCGGTCTTCGTGTAGATCTTCATGACCTAGCCTTGCTATCAGCGCCCGACATGCACAGCAACGGTCCGTTCAACGAGGAGCAGATCACCCGCATCGGGAACGAGGCGGCGCGCCTCGCCTGGGCCGACGGGATGACGGTCCTGCGCCCCGACGGCGAGGTCGTGCCCATCCCGCTCGTGGCGGAGCCGGAGGTGGAATCCCGGGAGCGTCTCTCGTGGCTCGCCGCCGAGTCGCGGGCGATCCTGTCCGCTTCCGTGAAGCTGGCCCGGGCGCTGCTCGCCCGGGGAGACCGCCGGGACCAGGAGGCGCTGCTGGGCCCTTTCGAGGGGCTCGAGGCCGAGGCCATGGCGGTGCTCTTCACCGAGGCTCCCTGTCCCGCGGTGGTCTCCCGGGTCGACTTCCTCCCGCCCGGGGACGGGGGCCTTCCGCGCGCCCTCGAGCTCAACGCCACCATCCCCGCCATGCCGGCCTACGCCGACCTGGCCGCCCACTCGTGGATCCGCGCCGCGGCGCGCCTGCGCGGCCTGCCCCCGCACCGGGAGCGCGACCTGCTCGCCCGGGCCGGAAGCCACATGGAGGCCCTGCGGGAGACCCTCGTCGCCTTCTACCGGTGGCGGGGCGGGGCGCGCGAGCGCCCCTCCATCGCCATCGTGGCCCGGCCCGGCGACGCGCAGATCGGGGAGCTGCGCCGGCTCGAGGCCCACTTCCGCCAGATGGGCCACGACGCGGCCGTGCTCGTCCCGGACCAGGCCGACCCCGACCGGCACGACCTGCTCTACCGGCACGCCTGGGCGCACCGGACGCCCCCGGGCTCCCCCTTCGCCCGCGCGCTGCGGGAGCCGGCACGCTGGCCGCTCGCCAACCCCGTGAACGGCATGCTGGAGGCGAAGGCGCTCTTCGCGCGCCTCTCGGAGGCGGCCGAGTACCCCGGCCTGGCGGCGCTGGCCGGGCTCGACGACGTGGAGCTCGCGGCGGCGCGGCGCCTGCCCTGGACCAGGCTTCACTCCGCGTCCACGGTGGATCGGCTCCTGGCCGGCCGGGAAGGCTACGTCCTCAAGCGCAGCTGGGACTACGGGGGGAAGAGCGTGCACCTGGGAGCCGAGACCGGGCCGGCCGACTGGGACCGGGTTGTGCGCGAGGCCGCCGCCGACCGGCGCGGGGGCGGCTTCGTGGCCCAGGAGCGCGTCTTCGCGGCGCGCCGCCCGGCCACCCGCGTCACGCCGGCGGGCCCGGAGCCGGGCTCCCTCTACCGGGACGTCTCCACCTACGGGGGCCTGCTTCCCGTGCACCCCGGAGGCAGCGTGGTCCGCGCCGCCGCATCTCCCATCGTGAACATCCTGGGGGGAGGCGGGCTCGCGCCGGTGATCCCCGCCGACGTCTGGGAGGGCCTGTGCTGACCGAGCTCGAGCTGGCACTCCGGAGGGAGTTCGCTCGAGCCGTCCGCCACCGCCAGCCCATCGCCGTCCTGCTCGTCGACCTCCCGCCCAGCCCCGACGTGCTCGAGAGGATCCGGGACGCGGTTCGCCTCTACGACTCCCCGGTCCCCGCGCCGGGCGACCGGGTGGCGGTGATCCTGCCCGAGACCCCGCTCGCGGGCGCGCTCCTCGTCGCGACGCGGCTGGCGGGTGCGCTCGGACCGTCCCCGACGACCGGTGGTTCCCGGTCGGTCGGGGTCGGGTCATACCCCTCACCGTCGATCGCCGACGCCGCCGGGTTGTTGCGCGCGGCCGAAAAGGCCCTGGAAGTGGCGAGATCGCGCGCGGGAGGCATCCTGACCCCCCTTTCGCGCTGAGACCCAGGAGAGACGGGTCTAGGGTCTTTCGACTGATTCGGGTATGACCCGGGTTGACGTTGACCCATGGAGTCTCCGGGTGAATGTCCTGGAATCTCCGGAAGCCCGGGTGGCCGGGACCTGGATCAGGTCGTGCATTTTCCCACAGGGTCCGCAATGGAAGGCAGCCCAGAAGACCGCTCGAAGTCCGTCGCGCTCTCCCGCGAGGCGGCGGTCCTCGTCGTCGACGACGACGAGCACGTGCGTCGATCCCTGCGGCGCGTGCTGCGCCGGACCTCCAGCACGCTGCTCGAGGCCCCCGAGGCCGCCACGGCCCTCGACATCCTGGCGCGCGAACCCGTGCACGTCGTGGTCTCCGACTACCGGATGCCCGGCATGGACGGCGTGGAGTTCCTCCGCCTCGTGAAGGAACGCTACCCGGCGGTCCAGCGCGTGCTCCTCACCGGG
>DAIEMM010000199.1 GCA_027349605.1 Anaeromyxobacteraceae bacterium | reverse complement strand
ACTCCAGGATCGCGCGGAACTCCGCGCCGACCCCCTCGGTGAGCGTGTTCACCGGCGCGCCGGGGACGTCCACCAGCACGGTGGCAACGCCGCCCTGGATCTCGATCCGGAAGTTCTTCCAGTCACTCTGGGTCATGTCAGGCCTCCGGTCCGTCGAGGACGACCGCCGCGCCCATTCCCCCTGCGGCACAGACGGTGAGCAGCGCGTGGCGCCCCTTGCGGCGGGCGAGCTCGCGCAGCGCCTGGGTGATCATGCGGGCGCCGGTGGCGCCGAACGGGTGGCCGAGCGGGATCGAGCCCCCGTTGGGGTTGAGCCGGGCGGGGTCGATCTCGCCGAGCGGCTCGGGGCGCCCCAGCCTCTCCTCGGCGAACTTCCGCGAGGCGAAGGCCTGGAGGTTGGAGAGCACCTGCGCGGCGAAGGCCTCGTGCATCTCCACGACGTCCATGTCGGAGAGGCGGAGGCCCGCGCGGTCGAGCGCGACCGGGGCGGCGTAGGCCGGCCCCTGCAAGAGCTGGTCGCCCGGGTCGGTGGCCGCGTAGGCGTAGGCCCGGAGGAAGCCCAGCGGCTTCACGCCCAGCTCCCGGGCCCGCCCTTCCGCCATGAGGATGACCGCGGCGGCGCCGTCGGTGAGGGGCGAGGAGTTCCCGGCGGTGATGGTGCCGTAGCGCCGGTCGAAGACCGGCTTCAGCGAGGCCAGCGCGTCGTAGGTGGTGTCGGCGCGGACGTTGTTGTCGACGGCCGAGACCTTCAGGAAGCGGGGCGGGACGTCCACCGCCATGACCTCCTCGGCGAACTTCCCGCTGGCCCACGCGTCGGCGGCCTTGCGCTGGCTCTCGACGGCGTACCGGTCCTGGGCCTCGCGGGAGATGCCGTTCTCCCAGGCCATCTTCTGGGCGCTCTCCCCCATCGTGAGCCCGGTGGTGGGTTCCTTCAGCGCCGGGGGAACGGGAGCCACGTCCTTCAGGGAGAGCCCGGAGAAGGCCCGGATCTTCTCGGCCAGGCTGCGGGCCCGGGAGACGTTCACGAGCGCCTGGGCCAGCTTGTGGGAGGCGAAGATGGGCGCGTCGGAGAGCGACTCGGCGCCGCCGGCGATGACGGTGTCGGCGTGGCCGAGGAGGATCTGGTCGGCCGCCTCGGTCGCCGCCTGGAGCGAGGTCGCGCAGGCGCGGGAGGTGGTGTGGGCCGGCAGGGTCCGCGGGAGCTCGGAGCGCAGCACCACCTCGCGGGCGATCAGGGAGGAGAGCTGCGACGGGACCACCTGGCCGAAGATGAGCGCGTCGAACTCGGAGAGGGGCAGGCCGCTCCGGGCGACGAGCTCGTTCACCACGATCGCGCCCAGGTCGACGGCCGACAGGTCCTTGAAGTCACCGCTCGACCGGACAAAGGGGGTACGGAGGCCGGCAACCACGGCCACGCGGGGAGGAGGCGAGCCGTCGGACGCGGCGCGCGAGTGGTGATGCCTTTGCTTCCGGTGATGGGACATGACGACCCCCGGGTTGATTCTCGAATCAGCGGTGTAGGGGGATGATTAGCCATCTCGACGCGCAGCGTCAAGTCGCGGCCACCGCAGGCCGGAAGGCATGCCCGGCGTTAGAGGATCGGGCATGGCCGCCAAGCGAAGCCGGGAGCTGCGCCCCCTCTCGAGCGAGCACCACCAGGCGCTGCTCGTCGCCTTCCAGATCAAGAAGGCGATCGCGGGGCACGCCGAGGCGGCGGGCGCCCCGCGCGACCTGGACGGGCTCGCCGCCCTGGCGCGGCGCTTCGAGGAGTCGGTCTTCCTGCAGCACCTCGAGGCGGAGGAGGAGCTCCTGGGCCGCCACCTCTCGGCCGCCGACGGACGCCGGCTGACGGAGGAGCACCAGCAGCTTCGCGACCTGCTCGCCGAGGCGCGGGCGGTGCGCCATGCCGCCCGGCGGGCGCCGCTGCTCGCGTTCGCCGACCTCCTGGAGCGGCACGTCCGGTGGGAGGAACGGGAGCTCTTCCCGAGGTGCGAGGAGGCGATCCCGGCGAGGGATCTCGCGGCGCTGGGGCACGAGCTCGAGCGGCGGCTCGTCGTGGCGGGCAAGGGCGCGAAGAGGACCGTGAGCTGAGTCCCGGGGCGCGGAGCCTGGACGGACCAGCCCCTCGTCGGGTGAATACGCGGCTTCGAGATCGCGGCCGGCATGGTAACTTGAGGAGTTCCGTGCCCGGAGACGCCATGCATTTCCGTCATCTTTCCTTCGCCCTCGCGACCCTCGGACTCCTCCTCGCCGCTTGCGACTCCCGTCCCGCCGCAGAAGGCGGCGGAGGCATCGCGCCGGTGACCGGAGCGCACACCGTCCACCTGAACGGGTCGGCCCTGGCGCAACCCATCGCCTGCGGGCAGTGCCACGATCCGACATTCGAGGTCACGCTCCAGGGGAACCTGGCCGCGGCAAACGGCGCCCAGGGCAGCTTCGATCCGACGACGATGACCTGCTCGAACGTCTACTGCCATGCGGGCGGGCCGGCGCTTCCGCTGGGCGGTGGAACCCTCATCGCTCCGGTATGGAATCCTCCGTCCACGGTGGCCTGCGGTGATTGCCACGCCGCGCCGGGAGGCGTGGTCTCCACCACCGACTGGCACCCGGCGGTGGCCACGGGGGTGGATTGCGCTCTCTGTCACCCGGGCTACACGGCGACCACCGTCAACCTTCCACTCCACGTGAACGGCGTGGCCGACCTCACCGTCCCCGACCTGGCGACGAATTGCGCCGCCTGCCACGGGGACGGGACGCGGGTGCTTCCCGTGGGCGTGCCGGCCGTGGTGAAGGCCGCCCCCCCGGTCGACCGCAACGGAAGGTCCGACACGCACCTCCCCAGCGTGGGCGCCCACCCGTCGCACCTGCTGCCCGGCCCGGGAGCCATCTCGAACCCCGTCGCCTGCGGCGAATGCCACGTCGTCCCAGCCGATCTGTCGCACGTGGGGCCGGAAGCGTCGTCGCCGGCCGAGCTGGCCTGGGGACCCATCGCGACGGCAGGGTCCGCCCAGCCGGAGTACGACGCGTCCTCGGTCACCTGCACCAACTACTGCCACGGGCAGACGCTGGCGGCCGGGGGCTCGAACACCACGCCGGTCTGGACCCAGGTCGACGGCACGCAGGCCAGCTGCGGGTCGTGCCACGCCGCACCGCCTCCCGACCTTTCGCACATCGTCCACGTGTCGACGGTGGCCCCGAACTTCCCGTGCTCCACCTGCCACCCGGACGGCTACTCCAGGTACGCCGTCGGTGGCGCCGCGATCCCGTTCCACGTGAACGGGTTGAAGGACGTCAACGCGGCCACGCTTCCCGACTGGAACCCGGCCGCGGCAGGACCCAACGGGTGGACGGGCACGTCCACCGGGTGTCACGGGGGCACCCGCTACTGGACGGCGGGAATCCCTTCCTCGGGCTGTCTCTAGGGGTACATGCACTCGTCGACTGCGGTGCGGAAGCTCTCGCCGACGACCCGGCGGTAGTTGCCGGTGGTGGGCTCGGGGGGCGATCTCGGATAGGCCTGCTGCATGGCGCGGACCGCGCAGGCGCAGATCACTCCGGCGTCGAAACCGCCCTCCTTGGGCAGGCCCCGCTGGACCCTCGTGACGCACCTCTTGAACCGTTCCTGGGCCGCCGGAAGCGGCCAGGGCTCCGCCACGCCCGCGAAGAACGCCGCGCGAACGGCGGTCTCGTTGCCGAGCTTCTCGAGAGCGGCCCTGACCCTCGCCTCCTGCTCGGGGGTGAGGGCGGCGACTTCCTCGTCGGTGTTGGCCGCGCTCCTGAAGGCCGCGTCGCGAAGCCCGACGTCCGCCGCGCCCCTCCTCGGCGAGGCGGCCTTCCCGGCCAGGCGAGTCGACCCGCTGCCCCCGCCATCGAACGCGAGCAGGTAGGCGAGCAGGCCCAGCA
>DAIEMM010000188.1 GCA_027349605.1 Anaeromyxobacteraceae bacterium | reverse complement strand
CACCGGCATCGGCGTGCTCTACGGCAAGGCGAAGCTGCTCGAGGCCATGCCGCCGTGGCAGGGCGGCGGCGACATGATCCTGTCCGTCACCTTCGAGGGGACGAAGTTCAACACCATCCCGCACAAGTTCGAGGCCGGCACGCCCGACGCCGCCGGCGCCGTCGGCCTGGGCGCGGCGGTGGACTGGCTCGAGGCGCTCGACCGGGAAGGGGCCGAGGCGCACGAGCGGGACCTGCTGGACTACGCCACGCGCCGGCTCCAGGAGATCCCCGGGCTTCGCATCCTCGGCACCGCGCCCGGCAAGGCGGCCGTGATCTCCTTCGTCATGGAAGGCGTCCACCCGCACGACGTGGGGACCATCCTCGACCGCGAGGGCGTGGCGGTGCGGGCCGGACACCACTGCGCCCAGCCGCTGATGGACCGCTTCGGGGTGCCGGCGACGGTGCGGGCTTCCATGGCGCTCTACAACACCCGCGAGGACGTCGACCAGTTGGTCCAGGGCCTGCACCGCGTCCGGGAGATGTTCCCATGAGCGACCTCTCCGACCTCTACCAGGAGGTCATCCTGGACCACGGGCGCAATCCCCGGAACTTCCGGGTCATGGCCGACGCCACCGCCACCGCGGAGGGGCTGAACCCGCTCTGCGGCGACCGCTACCAGGTCTTCCTCAGGATGGACGGCGACCGGATCGCCGACGTCTCCTTCCAGGGCTCGGGCTGCGCCATCTCCAAGGCGTCGGCCTCGCTCATGAGCCAGGTGCTGAAGGGCAAGTCGGCGGCCGACGCCGAGGACCTCTTCCAGCGCTTCCACAAGATGGTGGTGGAGGGGGACGCCTCGCAGGCCGACGGCCTGGGCAAGCTGGCGGTCCTGAAGGGCGTGGCCGATTTCCCCACCCGGGTGAAGTGCGCGAGCCTGGCCTGGCACGCGCTCCACTCGGCCCTGCGCGGCGACGACAAGCCGGCGACGACGGAGTGAGACGATGGAGCGCCGCGAACCCGTCTCGCTGAGCCGCGCCGTGGAGGTGACCCTGGTCCCCTCCGGGGAGAAGCACCTCCTGCCCGAGGGCGCGCTGGTCATGCCGCAGCAGGAGCTGGGTGGCCACTTCACGGTCATGCTCGACCGCGGAGGGCTGGCCCGCCTCGCCAACGAGGACGCCGACGCGCTCGGCCCGGCCTACGCGGAGCGCGCCCGGAAGGTGGCCGAGGCCGAGAAGTCCCGGCACGCCGAGGCCAGCGGCCAGCCCTTCGACGAGCAGGGGGTCTGGGACGCCCTCAAGAAGGTCTTCGACCCGGAGATCCCGGCCAGCATCGTGGACCTGGGGCTGGTGTACGAGCTCGTCCACTCCGAGCGCCCCGAGGGCGGCCGGAAGGTGACCATCCGGATGACGCTCACCGCGCCCGGCTGCGGCGTGGCGCCCATGATCCTCGACGACGTCCGCGAGCGGGTCGCCAAGGTTCCCGGGGTGGCCGAGGTGGACGTCGACCTGGTCTTCGACCCGCCCTGGACGCCGGAGAAGATGAGCGAGGCGGCACGGTTGCAGCTCGGCTTCTGGTAGACCCATCCGGGACGAATCCGTACGGCCGGGTGCCGGCGTCGAAGAGAGCAAGAGGGGCGCCCCTCGCCCCGGGGGTCGCTCGAACCGCACGCCGCTCGCTTCCGCCTCGCTCCTCGCGACCGTCTTCGGCTTCGTGCTCGTCCTCGGGGCCGGAGCCTTCCACACCGGCCTCCGCTGTGCGGGGGACGCGGCGCTCGCCGACGACCTCTCCCAGGAGACCTTCGTCCGGGCGTGGAAGGGCCTGCGAAGCTGGCGGGGTGGCGCGCGCTTCTCGACCCGGCTTCCACCGCATCGCCGTGAACACCTGGCTCTCCCACGCCCGGCGCGCGCCGCCGCGCGTCTCCGAAGACGCCGGCACCCAGCCGCCCGGCGATGGCCCGGTGGACGCGCGTCGCGGCCTGGAGCGGGCCTTCGCCTTCCTGCGCCCCGAGGAGCGGCTGGCGCTGGCGCTGGCCTACGCCCAGGATCTCACCCACGAGGAGGCCGCCGAGGCGGCCGGCTGGCCCGTGGGAACGCTCAAGTCCCACCTGCTGCGGGGCAAGGAGAAGCTCCGCCAGCGGCTCGTTCCCCAGGAGGGCGTCGCATGACCACCCAGCCGATCCGGTCGAGGCCGCCCTGCGCGGCGCCGACTGCCTGGAGGGCGGGACTTCACCGATGGCGTGATGGGAGCGCTGCCTCCGCGCCGGCGGCGTCCCCGCGCCGCCGTCCTGCTCGTGGCGGGCGTCCTCGCCGGGCTGGGCGGAGCTATGCTGGCGCTCGCCGCCGGGGTCCTGCTGCGGACCGCGCGCGAATAGCCCGTACCCCGAACGCGGCGAACGTCCGCTGACGTCCACAGATGGTCTTTCCGCAAGGTCCCGGCGCGATCCGGGCCTGAAATCCGCACCTCCGGCGCGACTTGCCCCCGGGCATGGCGGATGCACATCGACCCCGGTGCAAGGGCCGTGGCCGAGGATGCTGGGACGGGAATCGCACGGGCGGGAAGCGGGGGAAGCGATCATGAGAAGTGGAATCGACGACGGGAGGGTCCGGATCCTCGACATCGTGTGCCTGGTGCTGGCGATCCCGGTGGCCCGCTGGGCGCAG
>DAIEMM010000176.1 GCA_027349605.1 Anaeromyxobacteraceae bacterium | reverse complement strand
ACCGGAAGGGCGCCCTTCACGGTGTAGTACACCGCCTCCGGGTGGTGCAGGACGATGGCGGAGGTGGACTGCTCCGGGACCATCTGGTCGGCGCTGGTGAGCGACACGCCGATGTTCCGCTCGGGGTCGAGGAGCTTCCAGAGCTTCCTCTGGTCGGTCAGCTCCGGCCAGGCCGGATAGCCGGGCGAGTAGCGCTTGCCCTGGTCCGCGGCCATGCCGAGCTCGCTGCGCACCCGGGAATGCCAGAAGTCGGCGAGGGCCTCGGCGGTCTCCACCGCGAGCCCGTGCAGGTAGAGGGCGCGGGCGTAGTCCCCCTTCTCCTGCATCTCCTCGGCGATCTTCGAGGCCTGGTCCCCCACGGTCACCACCTGGAAGGCCACCACGTCGCCACCCCGCTCCGTGCGGAAGTAGTCGGAGAGGCAGAGGTTGCGCTCGTCGGGCTGGCGCGGGAAGCGCAGGCGCACGAGCTCCTCGCGCCGGTGCTCCGGGTCGAGGATCACGAGCTCCTCGCCGTCGGCGTGGCAGGGGAAGAAGCCGTAGACCACCCGCGGGGTGAGCCAGCCCCTCGACTGGACCTCGGCCTTCAGCTCCTCGAGCTTCGGACCGAACTCCTCGCGGATCATCCGCTCGTACTCCTCGCCCTTGGCCCGCACGCCCCACTGGAGCTTGAAGAGCTCGACGAGGTCGAGGTGCGGCCAGAGGTCGGCGAGGGAGATCCCGCCGGACGGCACCACGCGCGTTCCCCAGAAGGGCGGGACCGGCGGCTTCTCCACGGGGCGGACGTCGCTTCTCGGGGCCGGGCGGGCGGGCGCCGCCTCCACCACCGGTGCGTTCCGGGCCTGCAACGCCTTCTCCACCGTCTTGCGCCGCAGCGCCTCGCGGCGCGCCGGGTCGACGAGCTCCTGGACCAGCTCCAGCCCCTCGAAGGCGTCCTTGCAGTAGTAGACGCCGCCGGCGTAAGGGGCCCCGTCGGGCAGGAGGTTCGTGCGAAGGCCGAAGCGCCGGTTGATGGCGGCGCCGCCGATGAGGACCGGGAAGGAGAGGTTCCGGCGCGCGAGCTCCTCCACGCAGTAGGGCATCTGCTTCGAGGTGGACACGAGCAAGGCAGAGAGGCCGATGGCGTCGGCGCCGGTCTCGACCGCCTTCTCGATGATGGTGGCCACCGGCACCTGCTTGCCCAGGTCGTGCACGGTGAAGCCGTTGTTCGAGAGGATGGTCTTCACCAGGTTCTTGCCGATGTCGTGCACGTCGCCGTAGACCGTGGCGAGCACCACGTTGCCCTTCGTGGACCCCTCGACCCGGTCGAGGAACCTCTCGAGGTAGGAGACCGCCTTCTTCATCACCTCGGCCGACTGGAGCACGAACGGGAGGATGAGCTCGCCGGCGCCGAAGCGGTCCCCCACGTCCTTCATGGCCGGGAGCAGCACGTCGTTCAGCACCACCACCGGCGCGTGGCGGGTGAGCGCCTCGTCGATGAGCGCCTCGATGCCCTCGGGCTTGCGGTGCAGGATCTGGAGGTGGATGCGCCTCTCGGCCGGCTGTCCCTCGCCGAGCACCTCGGCGGTGGCCGCCGCCTGGGGAGCCTTTCCCTCGAAGTGGGCGATGAGGCGGGTGAGCGCGTCCTCGCGCCGGTCGAGGATCAGGTCCTCGGCGAGCGTCCGCTCCGCCGCGTCGACCTGCGGGTAGGGGCGCAGGTCCTTGGGGTTCACGATGGCCAGGTCGAGGCCGGCCTGCACCGCGTGGTACAGGAACACCGAGTTCACCACCTCGCGGGCGGCCCTGGCGAGCCCGAAGCTCACGTTGGAGACGCCGAGCGTGGTGAAGACCCCCGGGTTCTCCTCCTTGATGCGCCGGATGCCGTCCAGGGTCTCGACCGCGCTGTGCCGGTACTCGGCTCCTCCGGTGGCGAGCGTGAAGGTGAGCGCGTCGAAGATCAGCTGGTCGGGCTCGAGGCCGTGCTCGCGGGCCACCGCCACGGTGCGCCGGGCGATCTCGGCCTTCCGGTCGGCGGTCTGGGCCATGCCCTTCTCGTCGATGGTCATGCAGACCACCGCCGCGCCGAAGCGCTTCACCAGCGGGAGCACCTTCCGGACCCGCTCGCCGCCCTTCTCGAGGTTGACCGAGTTGACGATGCAGCGCCCCGGATACACCTTGAGTGCACTCTCGACGACGTCGGCCTCGGTCGAGTCGATCATCAGCGGCGCGTCCACGCTCTGGGCCAGCAGCCGCACCAGCGTGCGCATCTGCGCCGCCTCGTCCTCCCGCTCGTTGAGGGCCGTGCACACGTCGAGGACGTGGGCTCCTCCCTCCACCTGGCTGCGGGCGATCTGGAGCAGGCCGGCGTAGTCGTCGGCCAGCAGGAGCTCCTTCACCTTCCGGCTGCCCTGCGCGTTGACCCGCTCGCCCACGATGAGGGGGCGCGGCTCCAGGTTCAGCGGGACGGCCTTCATGGCCGAGGAGAGCTCGGGGAGCGGCCTCGGACGGCGGCGGCGCGGGGACTTGAGATCCCGGATCCGCTCCGCCACCCGGCGCATGTGCTCCGGGGTGGTTCCGCAGCACCCGCCCACCAGGTCCACGCCGAAGTCGGCGGCGAACTCGGACAGGGCCTCGGCCAGCGCGTCGGGCGAGAGCTTGTAGACGGCCCGCCCGTTCACGTTCTCGGGGAGGCCGGCGTTGGGCATCACCGAGACGAAGTGGCTCGACTTCTGGCACAGCGTGCGGACGCTCTCCCGCATCTCGGCGGGGCCGGTGGAGCAGTTGATGCCCACGGCGTCGAGCGGCAGCCGCTCCATGGTGGCGAGCGCCGCCGACACGTCGGTGCCGAGCAGCATGCGCCCCGACGCGTCGATGAGCGTCGGCTGCGCCATGAGGAAGACGTCCCGCGCCGCCTCGCGCCGCGCCGCGTCGGCCCCCAGCACCGCGGCCCGCAGTTCCAGGATGTCCTGCTGGGTCTCGATCAGGATGGCGTCGACGCCGCCGTCGATGAGGGCGCGCGCCTGCTCGTGGAAGATCTTCTCGAGCGCGTCGCCGGTGATGGCCGACAGCGCCGGGTCGGACGACGACGGAAGCATGCCGGTCGGACCCATCGAGCCGGCCACGAAGCGGGGCCGCCCCGGGGCGGCCTGGCGGTCGGCGGCGCGGCGGGCCAGGATGGCGGCCCGGAAGTTCACCTCGTAGGTGCGGTGGCCGAGCCCGTACTCGTCGAGCTTGAGGCGCGAGCTCCCGAAGGTGTTCGTCTCCACCACGTCGCATCCGGCGGCGAAGTAGCGCCCGTGGATGGCCTCGACGAGGTCGGGGCGGGTCAGGGTGAGGAGGTCGTTCGCCCCCTC
>DAIEMM010000168.1 GCA_027349605.1 Anaeromyxobacteraceae bacterium | reverse complement strand
CGACGACGCCGGGGTCGGGCGCGACGGTGACCCAGCGCTCGCTCGCACCGCCCCGCGGGAGGTAGGCCGCCCCCAGGCAGAAGCGCGGCGCCTCCTCTCCCGGGTAGAGGCGACCCTCGGGGCGCTCGAGCCGGAAGGACGAGGCGAGGCGCCCGAGCAGCTCCCGGAGCAGCGCCGCGGCGCGTGCCTCCTTGTCGCCCCCCTCCGCCATCCACAGCCAGTGCGGGGCCTGGGAGGAGCGGTCGGTGAAGGTCGGCTCGGCGCCCAGCCAGATCTCCAGGCCGGCGCCTCGAAGCACCTCGTCCTGGGCGCGGCACTCGGCGAGCAGCTCCTGCATCAGCGCTCCTCGCCCTCTTCCTCCTCCGGCACGGGCATCGGCCGATCGCCACCGTACAGCCGCAGGTCGAGGGTGTGGGGGTACTCGGGGTGCGGCGTGGTGGCGCGGGGCCGGGTGGGCCAGGGAAGCGGCCCCTCCTCGGTGAAGCGCGCGGCGCGGCGCGCCGTGGCCTCGAAGCGGGTGAGCGGCGCGGCCTCGTACCCACGTCCCTCGGGGTGCCAGACATGGTAGGCGCAGGCCCCCACCGAGCGTCGGGCCCACCGGTCCCACAGGTCGAAGCGCAGGGGATGGTGGATGCCCAGGTGGGGCTGCAGGGAGGACTCCGGCGCCCAGGCCCGGAAGCGGACGCCGCCGACGTGCTCGCCCGCGGTGCCGGTGGCGCGCAGCGGGACGGCGAGCCCGTTCACGAGCACGTCGAAGCGCTCGGGCTCGAGGCCCTCGGCCCGCACCTCGACCCGCTCCATGGACGAGTCGACGAAGCGGGACGTGCCGCCCGCACCCGGCTCCTCGCCCATCACCGGCCAGGGCTCGAGCGCGTTGCGGACCTCGACCGCCACCCCCCCGACCTGGAGCCTTCCCACCACCGGGCAGCGGAACTCGACGAAGGGGCGGTAGGCGTCGCGCGGCAGCCCGATCCCGCGATCCTCCAGGAAGGCGAGGACGTCCTCCATGTCGCGCCAGAGCCAGAACGGGAGCAGGAACCGATCGTGCAGCTCGGTGCCCCAGCGCACCAGGCCGTGGGCGTAGGGCTCCTTCGCGAACGCGGCGACGAGCGCCCGGGCCAGGATGGCCTGGGCCGCCGCCATGCGCGGGTGGGGCGGCATCTCGAAGGCCCGCAGCTCCACGAGCCCCTGCCGGCCGTGCGGGCTCCGCCAGTCGAAGAGCTTGTCGATGGAGATCTCGGCGCGGTGCCCGTTCCCGGCCACGTCGACGAGGAGGTTGCGGAGCAGCCAGTCGCCCTGCCAGGGCGGCGCCGGCTGGCTCCGGTCGGCGAGCCGCCGGAGCGCGATCTCCAGCTCGTAGAGCGCGTCGTGCCGGGCCTCGTCCACCCGGGGCGCCTGCGAGGTGGGGCCGACGAAGAGGCCGGTGAACAGGTACGAGATGGCCGGGTGGTGCTGCACGAAGGTGACCAGGCTGGCGAGGAGGTCGGGGCGGACGACGAAGGGGCTCTCGAGCGCCCTCGGCCCACCCAGCGTGATGTGGTTGCCGCCGCCCGACCCCTCCTGGCGGCCGTCGAGCATGTATTTCTCGGAGTGGAGCCCGACGTGGAGGGCGGCGTCGAAGACCTGGTCGATCTGCTCGGCGCATTCCCGCCCGCCGGCGGTGGGCTGGACGTTCACCTCCAGGACGCCCGGGTCGGGGGTCACCGAGAAGCGGATCACCTCGGGGCTCCAGGCGGGCGGGTAGCCCTCCAGGCGGACGTCGAGGCCGGTGTCGCGGGCGGCGGCGTCTACCGCGCGGACCAGCTCGACGAAGTCGGCGCCGGTGGGGACGGGGGGCAGGAAGACGAAGAGGTCCTCGCCGCGCGCCTCGACGCAGAGCGCGGTGCGCACCGAAGGCAGCCGGGGACCCGGTTCGCGCAGGTCGGCCGCGCGCTGCGGCCGGGCCGCCCGGGCCCGGGCCTTCTCCTCCAGGCGGCGCGCCTCGGCGACCTCCTCCAGGCGCGGGTCGGGCTCATAGAAGGGCTCCGGCGGCGCCACGGCGGGAAGGGCCCCCCCCAGCGACTTGAGGGGCAGTCGCAGGCCGGCCGGCGAGTCGCCCGGGATGAGGAAGAGGTTCTCGCGCCGGAACTCCCAGGTGTCGGTGCGCCAGGCACCGTCCACGCGGGAGAGGGGCAACGCCCAGGCCACCGGGGTGGCGAGCCCGTGGTCGAGGACGCGGGCCAGCCGGCGCCGCTCCTCGGCGTCGGTGAGGTCGGCCTTCAGCGGATCCACTCCGGGTGGGAGGTCGGCCTCGTCGCGGACGTACTGCCAGGGGTCCTCGAAGGCCGGGAGCGCCGAATCCGGCCGGACCCCCAGCCGGCCGGCGATGGCCCGGGTGAGCTTCCCGGCCGCCTCGGGGCTGGCCACGCGCCGCTCGCCGCCCCCGGCCCAGAGGCGCGTCCCGTCGCGGAGCCCCACCACGTCGAGCGCCCAGCGCGGCAGGCTCTCGCCGGGATACCACTTGCCCTGCCGCCGCAGGATGACCCCGCCCGGCGCCATGCGGTCGCGCAGCTCGCCGGCCAGCGCGAGCCCCTGCTCCCACTTGGTGGGGCCGAGCGCCGCGGTGCGCCACTCCGGCGCCTCGGGATGCAGGCGCGAGTTGAAGGTGGGCTCCCCGCCGACGGTGAGCGTGAGCCCGGCCTCGACGAGGGCGGCGTCGGCCCGGTCGGAGGCCACGAGCAGGGATTCCCAGGTCTCCTCCGGGTACGGCGTGGTCGGGCGGGCCTCGTGACCCAGGCGTCCCACCCGCAGCTCGAACGAGAAGGAGTCCGCACCGACGTCGGAGGTTCCGGTGATGGGCGCTGCCAGCGCCGGCCGGGCCACGCAGGCGAGAGGAATGTGCCCCTCGCCGCAGAACAGGCCGCTCGTCGCGTCGAGGCCGAGCCAGCCGGCCCCGGGCAGGTAGACCTCGGCCCAGGCGTGCAGGTCCACCACGTCGCGCCCCACGCCGCGGGGCTCGTCCGGGATCATCCCCTCGTCGGTGAGCTGGACCAGGTAGCCGGAGACGAAGCGGGCGGCGAGGCCACGGGATCGCAGGGCGGCCACGAGCAGGACGGCCGAGTCGCGGCAGCTTCCCCTGCCCTTCTCCAGGGTCTCCTCCGGCGTCCAGACGCCGGGCTCCTCGCGGATCACGTAGCGCGTCCGCTCGCTGACCAGCCGGTTGAGCTCGACCACCAGGTCGACCGTCTTGCCGGAGGCGGGGAGCTTCGACAGGAACGCCTCGAGGAGCGGGCCGCCGGCGAGCGACGGGTCGCCCGTGTCGAGGTAGGGCTCGAGCTCGGGGCGCAGCTCCTCCGGGTAGGCGAAGGGCATGGTCTGGCAGCGGTCGTCGAGGAAGAAGTCGAAGGGGTTCACCGGCCGGATGTCGACGGCCATCTCCACCCGGACCGCCAGCTCCGGGAGCAGCGCGCCCTTCGGGAAGGCGACGTGGGCGACGTGGTTGCCCGAGGGATCGCGCTGCCACCGGATCGCGGCCGGCTCGCTGACCCGCAGGGAGTAGGTCTCGATGCGGGCGCGGGCGTGGTTCGTGGGGCGCAGGCGGATCTGGTGGGGACCGAGCGCGGCCGGGCGCGGGAACCGGTAGACCGTGTCGTGCTGGAGGAGGAGGCGCATGGGGCGACCTTATTGCCATTGCAAGACGCCTGCCTCCTTTCGGCCTCCCCGGGCGCGGATCGGCCCTGTTTCCGGGCGCACCCGCCGGGGAAGCGGGCAGGGGGCTGCCTGGAAGGGGGGCACCGGAAGGGGCCGGGGGGGCCTTCGTCACACCTTCGTCACGCAGGGTGTGGTGAAGTGGCCTCTTCCCCGGGGAGAGGTGCGCGTGCTCATCGAACAGGAACTCTCGTGGCTGCGCTTCAACCGGCGAGTCCTCGAGCAGACCCGCCGCCTCGACTTTCCCCTGATGGAGCGGGTCCGCTTCCTCGCCATCTGGGCCTCGAACCTCGACGAGTTCTTCGCCGCCCGCATCTCCCGTCCGTTCCTGGAGGAGCGCGGGACCGCCGCCTACCAGCGCCTGCTCCGGGAGGCCCACGGGCAGGCGGACGCCGCCAGCGAGACCTACCGCGGTCTCCTCGACGAGCTGGAGTCCCACGCCATCCGGGTGGTCCCGGTCTCCACGCTGAGCCGCGAGGAGCTCGACTACTTCGGCGCGTTCCTGGCGGAGGAGGTGGCGCCCCGCACCGACGTCCTCCGGGCGGAGGCGGTCCGCGAGGTCCGGACCGAGGCCCTCTACTTCGCGACCGGCCTGGGCGTGCTGGAGCACCTCGTCCGCCTCCCCGACAGCCTGCCGCGGCTCCTGGAGATCCCGGGGCGCGACGGCACCTACGTCCGGCTCGGCGAGCTCCTGCGGGTGCGCAGCGACCTCTTCCTGGAAGGGCGCGACCTCGAGCTCCACGAGCTGCGGGTCATCCGGCTGGCCGCCATCGACCAGCTCGGCCTCGACTGGGAGGACCTCCCCGCCGCGCTGGAGACCCGGCTCGACGGCCGTCCCAGCCACCTCGAGGTGGAGAAGAACTTCCCTCCCCACTGGGCCGAGTCGATCCGCATCGCCCTCGGGCTCGAGGCCGCGGAGGTCTTCCGCATCGAGCCTCCGCTCGACCTGCGCATGGTGTCCACGCTGGTGGACCACGCCCCGGCGCCCCTCCGGTTCGAGCCGCTGCGGACCTGGATGGTCCCGGGCTTCGCGAAGGACCCCTTCAGCCGCATCGCGCGGCGCGACCAGATGCTCCTCCACCCCTACCAGGGGTACGAGGCGGTGGAGGACTTCGCGCGGGCCGCGGCCCGGGATCCGGAGGTCACCGCCATGCGGGCCACCCTGTACCGGGTGGGCGACGACAACGTCCTCGCCGAGTCGCTCATCGAGGCCTCCCGGGCCGGCAAGGACGTGGCGGTGCTGCTCGAGGCGCGCGCCCGCTTCGACGAGCTGCAGAACCTGGAATGGGGCCTCCGCTTCCAGAACTCGGGCGTCCGCGTGCTCCCGCTGCCCTCCCGCAAGGTGCACGCCAAGGCCATCTGGGTCCGGCGAGGACGGCGCGAGTTCGCGCACCTCGGGACCGGCAACTACAACACCCGCAACGCGCGGCTCTACACCGACCTCTCGCTCTTCACCGCCGACGCCGGGCTCACCCGCGACGTGAAGCGCTTCTTCGACGCGCTCGAGCAGGGCAAGCCGCCGCGGATGACCGAGCTCCGCACCGGGTCCTCCATCCGGCGGCTGCTCCTCGACCGGATCCGGGGCGAGACCCGCCCGGGCGGACAGGTGATCTTCAAGTTCAACCACGTCACCGACCCGCAGATCCTGGCGGCGCTCCGGAGCGCGGCCAGGGCGGGGGCCCGGGTGGACCTGATGGCGCGGACCACGCTCACCGAGATCGCGCCGGAGGTGCACGCCAAGAGCCTGGTGGGGAGGTTCCTCGAGCACGCCCGGGTGGCCGCCTTCCGGAACGGCGGGCGCTGGCTGGTATACGCCGGCAGCCTGGACGCCATGCCGCGCAACTTCGACCGCCGGTACGAGATCTTCTTCCCGGTGAAGGACCCGGCGGCGCGCAGGATGGTGCTCTCCGAGCTGCGCTCCCAGGTGGCCGACGACGTGAACTCCTTCGACCTGCAGGACGACGGCGGTGAGGTGGCGCGCTGGGGCGGGACGCGAGACGGCCAGCGCCCGGACGACCACCGGAAGCACCGGCGGGCGTGACGGAGCGGCCAGTGGCCGGGTGAAGGCGGCCTGGGCGTCGGCGATCCGTTTCCTGGTTGCCCCGTGGGAGCCACGGTCGGTCGGCATCCTCCCCTTTCCCGGCGTTCCGGAATCCGCCTGGCGAGGAGGACCCCATGACGAAGTCCATCGAGTTGCTCGCACTCCTCACCTTGCTCGACGGTCGCAGGCTCGCCGGCCCTGCCGAGCTCCGCCAGACCTGCAAGCCGGAGGAGGTGGCGCAGCGCCGCAGCCTCTGGTGCCCGGCCTACGACCGATGCCTGAATGCCGCACTCGCGCGGCGGTGGCGAAGCTGGTCCTGCGAGGACTGCGCGTTCTTCACGCACGCCCGGCCCTTCCGCGCCCTCGCGGCCTCGCGCGCCGGCGTCATGCGCTCCCACGGTCCATCGCCCTCGATGGGCGGGGTACCTCCGGGCTTCTGACCCCCAACGGCCTATCCCGCGAGGGAGCGCGTCACCGCGAGGGGCCGAAGGGTGGCGGTCTTCTTGTGCTGATGCCCTTCCATCCGGCGCAGGATGCCATCGAGAAGCGTGATCGCCTCGAGGACGTGCGGAACCTTGTTCAGCATGACGCACTCGGCGCGCTCGCCCATCGCCGCGTCGGTGATCTCCGCACGGGTCCGGAGCCCCTTCCGGGCAAGGCGATCCAGCACCCCCCCGCAAGACGACTCGCCCCCGGCCACGGTCCCA
>DAIEMM010000194.1 GCA_027349605.1 Anaeromyxobacteraceae bacterium | reverse complement strand
CAGTTCGGCGCCATCACGCTGCGCGCGAAGACCGATGGCGCGAGCGTGCGCCTGCGCGACGTGGCGCGCATCGAGATCGGCGCCCAGAGCTACGCCACCTCGGCGCGCCTCAACGGCAAGCCCTCCACCGGCTTCGGCGTGCAGCTCTCGGCCACCGGCAATGCGCTGGCCACGGCGCAGGCCATCCGCGCGCGCATGGGCGAGCTGCAGCGCTACTTCCCCGCCGGCGTGAAGTGGGCCATCCCCTTCGACAGCTCGCGCTTCATCGACCTCTCCATCCGCCAGGTCGTCGAGACCCTGGTCGAGGCCGTGGCGCTGGTCTTCCTGGTGATGTACCTGTTCCTGCAGAACTTCCGGGCCACGCTCATCCCCACCATCGCCGTGCCGGTGGTCCTCCTCGGCACCATGGGCGTGCTCTCCGCGTTCGGCTTCGGCATCAACACGCTCACCATGTTCGGCATGGTGCTCGCCATCGGCCTCCTGGTGGACGACGCCATCGTGGTGGTGGAGAACGTCGAGCGGGTCATGAGCGAGGAGGGTCTCCCTCCCCGGTCGGCGACCCACAAGTCGATGAGGCAGATCACCGGCGCCCTCGTCGGCATCGCGCTCGTCCTCTCCGCCGTCTTCGTGCCCATGGCCTTCTTCCCCGGCTCGGTGGGCGTCATCTACCGCCAGTTCTCGATCACCATCGTCTCGTCGATGGTGCTCTCGGTCCTGGTGGCGCTCTCGCTCACGCCGGCGCTCTGCGCCACCCTCCTGAAGCCCGTGGAGAAGGGGCACGGCATGGCCAGGAAGGGGTTCTTCGGCCGGTTCAACCGCCTCTACGACCAGGGCGCCGGCCGCTACCAGCGGGTCGTGGAGTGGCTCCTGCGCCGCCGCGTGCGTGGGATGATCGGCTACGCGGTGCTGGTGGTGCTGCTGGGCGTCCTCTTCCTCCGGCTGCCCACCGGGTTCCTCCCGCAGGAGGACCAGGGGCTCATGTACGCCCAGGTCACCCTGCCGCCGGGGAGCACGATGGAGATGACCAAGCAGACCCTCGCCAAGGTGTCCGACTACCTCCTCGGCGCGGAGAAGGAGGCCATCGAGTCGGTGATGTCCATCTCCGGCTTCAACTTCGGCTCCCGCGGGCAGAGCGCCGGCGTGGCCTTCATCCGGCTCAAGCCCTGGGACGAGCGGCCGGGCGAGCGGCTCCGCGCGGACAGGGTGGCGGCCCGGGCACAGAAGGCCCTCGCGTCGATCAAGGAGGCGAACGTCTTCGTCTTCACGCCGCCCGCGGTCACGGAGCTGGGCAACGCCACCGGCTTCGAGCTCCAGCTGCAGGACCGCGCCGGCCTGGGTCACGACGCGCTGCTCGCCGCGCGCAACCAGTTCCTCGACCTGGCGCGCAAGGACCCGCGCCTCGCCAAGGTCCGCCCCTCGGGACTGGAGGACACGCCCCAGTTCAACGTGGACGTGGACCAGCAGAAGACCGTGGCGCTGGGCGTCTCGATCGCCGACGTGAACCAGACCCTGGCCTCGACCTGGGGCGTCGCCTACGTGAACGACTTCCTCGACAAGGGACGCACCAAGCGCGTCTACATGCAGGCCGACGCGCCCTACCGCATGATCCCGGAGGACCTCGACCGCTGGTACGTCCGCAACCGGGCCGGGGAGATGGTGCCGATCTCCGCCATCTCCAGCACCCGCTGGACGTACGGCTCACCCAAGCTGGAGCGCTTCAACGGCATGTCGGCGATGGCCATCCAGGGGGAGCCCTCGCCCGGGCACAGCTCGGGCGAGGCCATGGCCGCACTGGAGGCGATCGTCGCAAAGCTCCCGCCCGGCATCGGCTTCGAGTGGTCGGGCCTCTCCTACGAGGAGCGCGCCTCGGGCGCCAACGCGCCGCTGCTCTACGCGATCTCGCTCCTCGTCGTGTTCCTGTCGCTGGCCGCGCTCTACGAGAGCTGGTCGATCCCGGTCGCGGTCATGCTGGTGGTTCCGCTCGGCGTGCTGGGAGCGGTGGGGGCGATGCTCGGGCGCGGCCTCCTGAACGACGTCTTCTTCCAGGTGGGGCTGCTCACCACCGTGGGGCTCTCCGCCAAGAACGCCATCCTCATCGTGGAGTTCGCCAAGGAGCAGCACGACCTCGGGAAGGGCCTCGTGGAGTCGGCCCTCGAGGCGGCCCGCATGCGCCTGCGCCCCATCCTGATGACCTCGCTGGCCTTCGTCCTGGGCGTCCTCCCGCTCGCCATCGCGCACGGAGCAGGCGCGGGCGGGCAGGTCGCCATCGGGACCGCGGTGATCGGCGGGATGCTCTCGGCCACCGCGCTCGCCATCCTCTTCGTGCCCCTCTTCTTCGTGCTGATCGCGCGGCGCGCCAAACCACCGGAACCGCGCCGGGAGCCCAACGACCCGGATGCCGACGCCCGGGCAGAGGAGGAGGAGCTGGCCCGGCACGGGGTGGCCCCGGGATCGAGCAGACCCTAGCTGGCTCGAACCCGGGTGGCGTCCGGTCACTGCTGGGCGAAGCGGGCCTTGGCGTCGTCGATGCAGCGGTCCTTGGAGTCGCCGGACAGTGCATCGCAGCGCTCCTTGGCGAGGGAGTACTCCGCGCTGGAGGTGGCCGCCCGGGCTTCCGCGGTCGAAAGGGCGTGGATCCTCACCGCCTTCGCCTCCTTCTCGCAGACGTCCTCGGCGTTGCCGGACTTGGCCTCGCACCGCTCCATGGCCACCGAGTAGGTCGCCTCGATCCTTGCATTCCGGGCATCCTGGACGTGGCTGGCGGTCGGCTCGTAGCGGGCCCGCAGGTCGGCCTTGGCGACGCGCTCGACACCCTTCGCCTCCGCCTCGCAGACCTCCTCGGCCTTGCCGGACAGCGAGTCGCAGTGCGCCTTCGCGGCCTTGTACTCGGCCTCGATGCCGTTCTCGCCCGTCTCGTACTGCGCGTGCGTCATGCCGTCGGCCAGGGCCGCCGTTCCGAAGACCAATCCGCCTGCGATCACCAGCACCTTCGTTCCGTGAATTCTCATCGTGTCTCTCCTCTTGGGTTTCCGGGGCGCCGGGAAGGCTCGACCCGGATGTGGAGGAACCTGGTGCATGGCCCGTGC
>DAIEMM010000145.1 GCA_027349605.1 Anaeromyxobacteraceae bacterium | reverse complement strand
TGCATGAAGGCGTCGGAGACGCGCACCGAGTGGTTGGCGTTCTGGAAGAAGACCGAGTCGTAGGCGCCGCCATGGACGTTGAAGCCGCCGTCGTAGCCGGCCTCGATGAGGGCCCAGGCCTTCTTCTCCTCGGTGGCCTTGCTGTTCACGAACTCCTCGATGTCCGGGTGATCGGCGTCGAGGATGACCATCTTGGCGGCGCGGCGGGTCTTGCCGCCCGACTTGATCACGCCGGCGAAGGCGTCGAACCCGCGCATGAAGGAGACCGGTCCGGAGGCCTCGCCGCCGCCGGAGAGGTACTCCTTGGAGGAGCGGATGCGGGACAGGTTGGAGCCGGTGCCCGACCCGTACTTGAAGAGCATGCCCTCGGTGTGGGCGAGGCGCAGGATGGAGTCCATCGAGTCGCTCACCGCGTTGATGAAGCAGGCCGAGCACTGGGGGTGCTCCTCGACCCCCACGTTGAACCAGACCGGCGAGTTGAAGCTCATCTTCTGCCGGTAGATGAGGTGGCCGAGCTCGGCCTCGAACGCCTGGGCGTCGGCCTCGGAGGCGAAGTAGCCGTCCTTTCGGCCCCAGGCGGAGATGGTGCGGACCACGCGGCCGACCAGCTGGCGAACGGAGGTCTCGCGCTGGGGCGTGCCCTGCTGGCCCCGGAAGTACTTGGAGGCGACCACGTTGGTGGCGAGCAGGGACCAGCTCTTCGGGACCTCGACGTCCGTCTGCTCGAAGATGACCTTGCCGCCCTCGCCGGTGATGGCGGCGGTGCGGGTCTCCCAGGCCAGCTCCTCGGCCGGGTCCACTCCCGGCGTGGTGAAGTACCGGGGGACGGTGATGCCCTTCCGCGCCGTCTTCCGCTGCTGCCGTGCGCCGCGACGCTGCGCGGACGCGCTCTCCCGCTCGATCATCTCCGACCTCCCGACCGGCCCTCTCCCGGCCTGCGTGGGGCGTGAAGCGTCGTCGCCCAAGCCCCGTTTCCCAACCCCTGCCACCGTCCTGCGGACCGGAGGCTTTACCCGTCGCCTCTGACACGGGGGCGCGAGCGCCCCTTCGCCTTGCATCGGCCTGCCGGGCCCTCCTGCTCGACCTCGGCGGCGATGGCGGACGATATCCAGCGAGGGATTGGAGTCAAGACGCAGACCACAATATATTGTGGCGTATGGTCTTGACAGGTACAAGATGCGGTGAATTCGGCCAGATTGCGGTGTAGGACGACGTACGAGATCTCCCCGATCTCCCGCCCGATCCCCTGCAAGGTTCCCCCCGACGTGTGTACCCATCTCCGGTGACGCAAAGCGTCAACCCGGGAGGTCCGCGGGGGGTGTCTCGGTCGGTATCGCGTGCTAGAAAGCCCCGACCCGATGGCTGACTCGAACCAGAACATCCGAAACTTCTCGATCATCGCGCACATCGACCACGGAAAGTCGACGCTCGCCGACCGCCTCCTCGAGCGCACCGGGACGGTGTCGAAGCGGGAGGCCCAGGCCCAGTTCCTCGACAACATGGAGCTCGAGCGGGAGCGGGGGATCACCATCAAGGCCCAGACCGTCCGCATGGCCTACCGGGCCAGGGACGGCAAGGACTACGTCCTCAACCTCATCGACACTCCCGGTCACGTTGACTTCGCGTACGAGGTCTCCCGGTCGCTGGCCGCCTGCGAGGGGGCCGTGCTGGTGGTCGACGCGACCCAGGGCGTGGAGGCGCAGACCCTCGCCAACGTCTACCAGGCGCTCGATCACGACCTGGAGATCATCCCGGTCATCAACAAGATCGACCTCCCCAGCGCCGACGTGGCGGCGGTCCGGCAGGAGATCGAGGAGGTCATCGGCCTCGACGCGTCCGAGGCGATCCCCACCAGCGCCAAGGAGGGGATCGGGATCGAGGAGATCCTCGAGCAGGTGGTGAGGAAGGTGCCGCCCCCATCGGGCGACCCGGAGGCTCCGCTCAAGGCCATCATCTTCGACTCCTGGTACGACACCTACCGGGGCGTGGTGATGCTGGTCCGGGTCTTCGAGGGCACCCTGCGCCCCGGCCAGCAGATCCTGCTCTTCGCCAACAAGAAG
>DAIEMM010000140.1 GCA_027349605.1 Anaeromyxobacteraceae bacterium | reverse complement strand
TGACGAGCTGCCAGTCGACGCCGTTCGAGCGCATCTCCTGCTCGAACGCGGCGAGATCGGCGGCGGGGACGAACGGGTCGTCGGCGCCGTGCAGGGCGAGGACCTTGCCCTTGATGTTCTTCCCGTCGGCCGGCGTGGGGCTGTCGAGCCCGCCGTGGAAGGAGACGAACCCGACCGCGTCGGCCCCGGCGCGGGCCAGCTCGATCACCGTGGTGCCGCCGAAGCAGTACCCGATGGCGGCGATCCGCTTCGGGTCCACGTTGGGTTGCCGCGACAGCTCGTCGAACCCCGCCAGCGCCCGCGCGCGGAGGAGATTGCGGTCCTTCTTGTAGGAGCCGGCGAGCGGCGCGGCCTCCTTGCCGGTGGCGGGGCGGACGCCCTTGCCGTAGATGTCGGCGGCGAAGGCCACGTAGCCCATCCCGGCGAGCTGCTCGGCGCGCTTCCGGGTGTCCGCCGAGATCCCGAGCCAGTCGTGGACGACGAGGACGCCGGGCTTCTTCGCCGGCCCCGCGGTGTCGTAGGCCAGGAAGCCCTCCAGGACGCTGTCTCCCTGCTTGTACTCCACGTTCCGGGTGACGATCTCGGCGCGGGCGGTGGTCACGAGGAGCCCCAGCGCCGCGGCGACGGCGAATCGGAGTGCGTGCACGTGTTCATCCTTCCTTCCGGAGGGCGATGGCGCGTCCAGCCCCCGGTGCGCCTCCTTAATCCCGGCGCGCCGGGTGAGCCACGGGGAGTGGGCCCCGTTGTAGACTGTCGCCCCTTGGCGCCCGACCCCTTCTCCTCGCTCCGCTTCGCCGAGTACCGTGCCTTCCTGGGGGCGATGGCGACCGTCTTCGCCGCCACCCAGATCCAGACCGCCGTGCTCGGCTGGCAGGTCTACGAGCTCACCGGCGACCCCCTCGCTCTCGGGTTCGTCGGCCTCGCCGAGGCGGTGCCCTTCCTCTCCCTGACCCTGCTCGGCGGCTGGGCGGCCGACCGGATCTACCGGCGCCTCATCGCGCTCGTGAGCCTCTGCGTGATCGCGGCCAGCGGCGCCTGGCTCCTCACCACGAGCCTCGGTCCGGCCGCCTCCCCGCTCCCGCTCTACGGCGCCCAGGCGCTGGCCGGCCTGGGCCGGGCCTTCTTCCGGCCTGCCTCGGCGTCTCTCGGCACCGAGCTCGTGCCGCGGGAGGAGTACCAGAACGCCGCCAGCTGGCGGTCGTCGATCTTCCACACCACCATGATCGTCGGGCCGGCCGCCGGCGGCGCCCTCATCGCGCTGGGCGGCCCCCGGCTCGCCTACGCCGTGGAGATGGGGCTCCTCGGCGTGGGGCTGGCCGGCCTGCTCGCCGTCGCCCCGCGCCCCCGCCCCCCGGTGGCGCCGCGCCACCCGGTCGCGGAGATCGCCGACGGGGTGCGCTTCGTCTTCCGCGAGCCGCTGCTCCTCGGACCGCTGAGCCTCGACCTCTTCGCCGTGCTCTTCGGATGCGCCACCGCGCTGCTTCCCATCTTCGCCCGGTACGTGCTCCACGTCGGCGAGGTCGGGTTCGGGATGCTGCGGGCGGCCCCGGCCGTGGGCTCGGTGGCCACCTCGCTCGCGCTGGCACGCTTCGGTCACTTCCGGCGGGCCGGCCGGGCCATGCTGGCCTGCGTGGCCCTCTTCGGCGTGACCTGGATCGCCTTCGCCCTCTCCCGGAGCTACTGGCTCTCGGCGGCCATCCTGGTGGTGGGCGGCTCGCTCGACGCGGTCTCGGTGGTGCTGCGCAGCACGCTCGTCCAGACCTTCACGCCCCAGGAGATGATGGGGCGGGTCTCGGCGGTGAACAGCCTCTTCATCGGCTCCTCCAACGAGCTGGGCGCCTTCGAGAGCGGCGTGGCGGCGAAGCTCCTCGGGACCGTGCCCTCGGTGATCTTCGGCGGGACGATGACGCTCCTCACCGTCGCCCTGGTGGCCTGGCGGGCGCCGAAGCTGCGCCAGCTGGGCCGGATCGCGTAGATTCGGGCCATGCCCCGCCTGCCCTTCCCGGTGGAGAGCCGCCTGCCCGGCGTGGGGACGACCATCTTCACGGTCATGTCCCGCCTCGCCGCGGAGTGCGGCGCCATCAACCTCTCCCAGGGTTTCCCGGACTTCTCCGCGGCGCCGGAGCTCCTCGACCGGGTCTCCCATCACATGCACGCCGGCGCGAACCAGTACGCGCCCATGGCCGGCATCCCCTCCCTGCGCGAGGCGATCTGCGCCCGTTCGGAGGGGCTCTACGGGACCCGCTACGACCCGGAGCACGAGGTCACCGTCACCGCCGGGGGGACGCAGGCCATCTTCACCGCCGTGACCGCGCTCGTCCGTCCGGGCGACGAGGTCATCGTGCTCGAGCCGGTCTACGACTCCTACGTGCCGGCCGTCGAGCTGGCCGGAGGGCGGGCCCTGCGCGCCTCGCTCGCGCCTCCCGGCTACCGCCCGGACTGGGCGGCCATCCGGGCGCTGGTCTCGCCCCGGACCCGCATGATCCTGGTGAACAGCCCGCACAACCCCACCGGCTCGGTCTTCACCGCCGGTGACCTGGACGCGCTGGCCGGCCTGGTCCGGGGGACCGGCATCGTGGTCCTCTCCGACGAGGTCTACGAGCACATCGTCTTCGACGGGGCCCGGCACGAGAGCGTCTCGCGCCACCCCGAGCTGGCCGGGCGCTCCTTCGTGGTGGGCTCCTTCGGGAAGACCTTCCACGTCACCGGCTGGAAGGTGGGCTGGGCGCTGGCGCCGCGCGAGCTCATGGCCGAGTTCCGCAAGGTCCACCAGTTCGTGGTCTTCACGGTGAACACGCCGGTCCAGCTCGCGCTCGCCGACTTCATGTCCGACCCGCGCCGCTGGCTCGACCTCCCGGCCTTCTACCAGCGCAAGCGCGACCTCTTCCGGGAAGGCCTGTCCGCGACCCGGCTCGATCCCCTCCCCTGCTCGGGGACCTACTTCCAGCTGGCGAGCTACGGGCGGGTGAGCGACGAGCCGGACACGGAGCTCGCCGAGCGGCTCACCCGGGAGATCGGCGTGGCCTCCATCCCGGTCTCGGCCTTCTTCGCGGACGGGCGCCAGGACCGGGTGCTGCGCTTCTGCTTCGCCAAGTCGGACGAGACCCTGTCCCGGGCCTGCGAGCGGCTGGCGAAGGTCTAGGCTCGAAAGGATTCCATGATCGCCCCCGTCCTCGCCGCACTCCTGCTCGCGGCCGCTCCGGAAGGTGCGCGGGAGATCCCCGTCTCCATCACCGTCAGCGGAGGGGTCTCGCTGGGCGCCTACGAGGCGGGCTACCTCTACTACTCGCTGGCGACCCAGCGGGCCAACCCCGGGTTCGCCCGGGTGCTCATCGCAACCGGCGCCTCCGCGGGGAGCGTGAACGCGCTGCTCACCCTGGGCGCGTCCTGCGCCGGCTCGTCGTTCGATCCCCGGAAGAGCCTCTTCCACCGGGTCTGGGTGCCGATGGGCCTCCAGCAGCTCTTCCGCCCGGACGCCACGAGCCCGGTGGCCGCGTTCTCCCAGGAGAGCTTCCAGGACGTGGGCGCGATGGTGGAGGAGGGACTGGCACGGGGGCTGCCCGAGGACTGCGACGTCGTCCTGGGAATCGTGGCCTCGCGCCAGGCGCCGCGAATGCTGGATGCGGCCGACGGGCGTCTCAAGGTCCCGGTCACCGAGGAGCACTTCGTGGTCCGGCTCCGCGGGCGGGGCGCGGGGCGCCCTCCCCTCATCACCAACTACGTGGACCCCGACTCCCTCGACGAGCAGGCCTTCCTGCCGGAGGCTCGCGACGGGAGCGTCCCCTTCCCCTACCTCCTCGACGCGGTCATCGCCTCGACCTCCTTCCCGGTGGCCTTCCCGCCGCGACCCGTCAAGCACTGCGTGACGCGCACCCGCGGCAAGACCGCCCCCTTCTGCCCCGAGGCGTCGGCCACGACGAGCCTCTTCGTGGACGGAGGGGTGTTCGACAACTCCCCGCTCCGGCTCGCCGCCTCCTACGCCGCCGGCGGCCTCTCCCGCACGCCGGGGCGAGGCCTGCGCTGGAACCACGGGCCCCGGCTCTCGGCCTCGCACGCGCCGCCTCCGGACGTGGCCTTCGCCTTCCTCTCGGCCGACGCGGCCGCATTCCCGGATCAGGGCGCCTCCGAGGAGGCGGGCGACCCCTCGCTCCTGCCCCTCCTCCTGCGGGAGATGGGCGGCTTCGTGAACAGCGCCCGTTCCCGGGAGCTCTTCCTGCTGATCCAGGACTACCCGGAGACCGCGGAGAACCTGATCTACCCGCGCCGGCATTTCCCGGCGGCCAGCTCGCCGATGTACGCCTTCTTCGGCTTCTTCGACCGCGGATTCCGCTCCTTCGACTTCGACCTGGGCATGTACGAGGCGCGCCGGCAGCTGGAGCGCTTCACCCTGCCCCGTCTGGCGCCCGAGATCCGCGACCGGTTCACCTGGCCGGAGGACCTCCCCGCCGCCCGCGCCGTCGCACCGTCCTGGGCGCCCCTCGGGTGCCTGCGCGCCCTCTTCGACGGCACGACCGACGCCGACGCCCGCTGCGCGGGAGACGAGTTCCGCAACCTGCGCATCCTGGCCCAGGTCTCCCTCGACCGGCTCTGGGACCGGTGTCGCCCCGACTCCAGGTGGGACCCGCCCCCCGCCGAGTTCGCCGCCTGCAAGGGCGCGCTGTCGGGCGCCCCGCCGCCGCGGGTGACCGGAGTGACCGGCAGTCCCGACTGGCGGAAGGGGGCCGACGAGTCGGAGGCCACCCAGATGACCCGGCTGCTCGCCGCCTACGGGTACCGCTGGTCCGACGTCGACGTGCCGCCGGACGCCGGCGAGGAGCAGGTCCTCGCCGCGATGCGCTCCCAGCTCGCCGCGGTGACCGACCACCTGGCGCGCACCCAGCCCACCTTCGGAGAGGAGCTCGCGATCGGCGCGGCGGGCCGGATGGGAGTCGACCTCTTCTACTACGTGCCTCCCCGCGCCACCGCGTGGCTCTCCCTCGGGAGGGCTTTCGAGATCGGGGGCGACTGGGCCGTGAAGGACCTCACCTGGGTCCGGCTCACCGGCTCGATCGAGGTGATGAACCTGGTCACCTCCTTCGGCTCGAACCCGCCCCCGGTGGCCTTCGTCCCGCTGGTCGGCCTCGACGCGCTCCCCGCGTCGATGGGCTCCCCGATCCTCCAGCCCTCGTTCCTCCTGCGGGGCGGCTACGTGCTGAGCCCGAACGACGACCTCGGCGGCTCCCCCTGCGAGGGACAGGACCGGGTGACCATCGGGGCCTGCTCCCGGCCCGCCGTGGAGGCCGGCGCGGCGGCCTCCGTCACCGGGTTCCTCCGCCTGCAGCTCATGTTCGCCTGGTATCCCCCGGCCTTCGGATCCCCCGGCCTCTGGGCCGTGCTGCCCTCTCTGGGGATCCAGCTCGGATTCTAGAGAGCCGTCACCGCACCGGGCCGGTCGTGATCCGCGCCGCGTGCGTGTACACGTTCAGTCGATCACCCCGGGCGAACCACACCAGCGCGATGCCGGCCCCGCGGGCCAGCTCCACCGCGAGGGAGCTGGGCGCCGAGACGCCCGCCAGCACGGGGATCCCTGCGGCGGCCGCCTTCTGCACGATCTCGAAGCTGGTCCGGCCGCTGACGGCGAGCAGCCGGGCCGCGGCGCGCCCGGGCCGGCCGGCCCTTCCGCGGCGCAGCAGGCCGCCCACCACCTTGTCGACGGCGTTGTGCCGGCCGACGTCCTCCGCCGAGACGAGGAGCTCGCCTTCCTCCCCGAAGGCCGCTGCCGCGTGGAGCCCGCCGGTGCGGGTGAAGACCGGCTGCAGCCCGGAGAGCCGGGCCATGCAGCGGAGGATCTCGTCCGCCTCGAGCGGGGGCGCGTCGCCCACCGGGCTGCATCGCGCGAGCAGCCCCTCGATGCTGCGACGGCCGCAGACGCCGCACGCGGAGGAGATGCCCGACCAGCGCCGCCCCTCCAGGAGGCGCTCGGGATCGATCCGGTGTCCGCCGGCCGAGCGCACGTCGACGACGTTTCCGTAGCCCTCGTCGCCGGGGCGGCCGCAGGGGGCCGCCGACCCGACGTCCCCGGCGCCGGCGATCATCCCCTCGGAGAAGAGGAAGCCCAGCGCCAGGTCGGCGTCGGCGCCGGGCGTGCGCATCGTCACCGCGACCGTCTCGCCGTCGACCCGGATCTCCAGCGGCTCCTCCACCGCCACCGCGTCGGCCCGGTGCTCCGCCCGGCCGGCCTCCACGCGGACCAGATCCACCTCGGTGGTGGGGCCGGCGCGGCGTCGAAGGGGCTCGGGCACGCTCATGGCCTATCCCAGCACCGGCCGGATCGACTCGATGACCCCGGCGCTGACCCGGACGTTCTCCCGCTTCCACTCCGCGTGCGCTCCGGGGCCCACCCGGTTGGCGACCCCGAGCGCCGCCGCCGCCGGGACGCCCGCCA
>DAIEMM010000137.1 GCA_027349605.1 Anaeromyxobacteraceae bacterium | reverse complement strand
CTTCCCGGCCAGCGCATGCCGTCCCTGCTCCTTGCGCTCGAACTGCACCGCGGCGACATCCGGGCGAGGCCGCTCCATCGCCATCCACGAGCACGAAGACCTGCTCATCGAGCTCCGCGCCCTCCGCAGGACGCCCGAGGGTCGGGCCACCCTGCGCCAGCGGACGGCCATCGAGCACCGCCTCGCTCGCATCGGAGCCGTTCAGGGACCCCGGGCCCGTTACAAGGGCGCTCGCAAGAACACCCTCGACGTTCGCCGCTGCGCCGCCATCAACAATCTCGAAGCCCTGCGCAGAGCCGCGTGATTTTACCTGTTCGCGTCTCTAGTCTCTCGCGGCCCGACCGATGCCCTGGTAGGTGAACCCCAGGGCCCGGACCTTTTCCGGGTCCCAGACGTTGCGGCCGTCGAAGAGGACCGGCTGCTTCATGGTCCGCTTGAGCAGCTCGAAGTCGGGCTGGCGGAACTCGTTCCACTCGGTGACGAGCACGAGAGCGTCGGCGCCGGCGGCGGCGCTGTACGGGTCGGGCGAGAGCTCGACCCGGCCGCCGAAGACGGAGGCCGCCACCTCGTGCGCCACCGGATCGTGGGCTCGGACCTTGGCGCCGTTGCCGAGGAGCCCCTCGATGATGGTGATGGAGGGCGCCTCGCGCATGTCGTCGGTCTTGGGCTTGAAGGCGAGCCCCCAGACCGCGAAGGTGAGCCCCTGGAGCGAGCCGAAGTGCTTCTGCGCCTTCTCCAGCAGCGAGCGCTTCTGCCGCTCGTTGACCCGCTCCACCGCGCGGAGCAGGTCGAAGTCGAGCCCCACGCCGCGCGCCATGGTCATGAGGGCGCGCACGTCCTTGGGAAAACAGTTGTGCACGACGAGGCCGCCCGTGGTCACGAAGGTGTGGGCCCCGGGGACCTCGAGCGAGTAGACCGGAGCGCGGAAGGGGCGGCGGGAGACCTCGGTCACCCGCACCATCGCGGTGCCCGTCCCGCTGTCCGCCCACCCCGTCGGCGCGATCCGTCGGCGGAGCCTGGAGATCGAACGGCCGATGCCCTCGCGGTCGCGAGGCGGAACCAGATCGAGGAGCCGTTCAACCTGATCGGCCCCGGACACGACCAGCCAATGGGTGTCGACCGTGGACTTCGACGTGCGCCCCACCTTCCACCGGGCCACGATCCCGAGGTCGAGGAGGAGACGAAGCATGCCGTCGGCAACCGGCCGGCTCACCGTGCCGTATTCCAGGACCACGCTCGGTCCGCCAGCGACGAGCGACCAGGAGCCGTCGCCTCGCCAGAGGCCGGCGAGGAGCGCCTTGCGCTCGCTCGCGGGCCGATCCCAGATCAGGTCGGGTATCCGGTGGCCGTAACTGTCCGCGCCGAGTTCCAGGACGTCGAGGAAGAGGCCGGCGAGGAGCCGGGAGGAGATCGAGACCTGGAGCGTCGTCGCCGTCCTGCGGACGTCGGCCTTCACTCCCTGGTCGCGCCAGTAGGTGGCCACCTCGTCGACCAGGGACAGCTCGCGCGTGGGGTGGAAGGACCAGGAGAGACGGCGACGCCGTCCGTCCGTCGTGCAGTGCCCTTCGGCCAGGTAGAGGCCCACGACACGCCAGAAGGCCTCGTCGGCGAGGAGCGAGACGGGTACGCGGGTCCCGTTCTTCACCGTGGAGGCCCGGGCCTGGTCGAGGACGATGCAAAGCGGCGGGGCCTCGTGCAGACGCACCACGCCCCGGCGCACGATGTCGTCGGCCCTGGCACGTCCGCGGGGGTGGTCGAGGGAGGAGAGCGCCCTGTGCACCCCGCCGGTTCCCATGCCCACGAGCCGCATCTCGTCCTGGATGGACGGATGCACGAGGACGTTCTCCGCCACGAGGCCGGCCGGCCCCATCGCCGCGAGGAGGTCGAGCTCGAGGGGGGAGGATGCGGCCTCCACGCTCGACGCGGCGCCCCTGGCGATCGGGAGCCAGTCGTCCGTCCCGAGCTCGGACGCGAGCTTCACGCCAAAGGTCCGCCCCGACCTGTCGCTCACGACGAACGGGTGATCGGGAGTGCACACCACGCGCCGTCCCATCTTCGTGACCACCTCGACGGCCTCACCCTCATGCGCGCGTCGTGTCGCGGCGGAGACCGGAAGGAAGACCGGACGAGATCCTCCAGCACGCCAGGAAAGGACCTCGAGCCCCTCGACCGCCAAGGCGGCGTCCTGCGGCGCGTCGGGCCCGGCGAGTGCCGCGAACAGGTTCTCGAGTGCGACCAGGCGGGTCCGACCGTCCTGGCGAACCAACACCGTCTCCTCGCCTGCAAGGCACGAACCCCCGAAGCCGGCGCCGGGGAAGAGGAACGGATAGCCGATCCGCTTGTCCGAGCCCATGCCGCGTCGCACGTGGTCCACGTCTGCGCCCACCCGCTCGCACAGGCTCGCGACGTCGTTCATGAAGGAGATGCGGGTGGCCAGCATGGCGTTCGACGCGTACTTCGTGAGCTCCGAGGAGCGCCGGTCCATGAAGAGGATGGGCTGCTCGGTCCGGACGAACGGGGCGTAGAGCTCGGTCATCACCGCGCGGGCCCGGTCGGAGGCGACCCCGACCACGATGCGGTCGGGGCGCATGAAGTCGTCGATGGCGGCGCCTTCCTTGAGGAACTCGGGGTTCGAGACCACGTCGAAGGGGGCCTGGGCCACCCGCGCCACCACCTCGGACACGCGGTCGGCGCTGCCCACCGGGACGGTGCTCTTGTTCACGATCACGGTGTAGCGCCCGATGGACCGGCCGATCTGCTCGGCGGCGGCGAGCACGTACGAGAGGTCGGCCTCGCCGGTCTCCCCGGGAGGAGTGCCCACCGCGATGAAGGCCACGTCGACGTCCCGCACCGCGTCGGCGGTGGAGGTGGAGAAGTCGAGGCGCCCGTCCTTGACGTTGCGCCGCACGAGCTCCTCGAGGCCGGGCTCGTAGATGGGGAGACCGCCGGCGCGGAGGGTCGCGATCTTGCGGGCGTCCAGGTCGACGCAGGTGACCCGGTGGCCGGTCTCGGCGAGGCAGGTGCCGGTGACGAGGCCCACGTATCCGGTTCCGACGACGGCGATCTTCACGGTGGAGGTCCTTTCCCTGCGGTGCGGGGGTGAAATCTATCACCGAACCGGAGGCCGCAAGGCCCGGAGGATCCGGTACACGCCGAGGATCTGGGCGGTTCGCATCCGCTTGCGGAGGCGCAGCCACCTCCCGGGCGGAGCGTGGCGGAGGAAGACCTTCCAGTCCTCCTCGAACTGGGCCTCGAAGGCCGAACCGCTCTTCGAGGAGACGTGCCAGCGGAAGGCGGCCAGCGTGCGGTCGAGGAAGAGCGGCGGGGCCACCCGGGCGAAGCGCAGCCACAGGTCGTAGTCGAAGGTGTAGCGGAGGGACGGGTCGAGCACCCCCACCCGGTCCTGGAGCGGCCGGCGCCAGAACACCGTCATCTGGCTCACGTAGTTCTCCACGAGGAGCCGCTCGAAGCGGTGCCGGCGGGCCCGGAAGTCCTTGTAGGCCGCCACCGGACGCCGGATGACCCGGTCCTGCTCGTCGACGATGTCGCACCGGCCGTGGAGCCAGGATGCGCCCGGGTTGGCGCGGAAGGCGTCCACCACCGACTGGATCGCCCCGGGCCGGAACAGGTCGTCCGAGTTGACCCAGCCGAGGATCCCTCCCCGGGCGCGGGAGAGCGCCCGGTTCACCGCGTCGGCCTGGCCCGAGTCGGGCTCGACCACCAGGGAGATCCGGTCGCGGAACCGTTCCAGCACCTCCAGCGTACCGTCGGTGCTGCCGCCGTCCTGGACCAGGACCTCGAGGTCGAAGTCGCCGCGCTGGGAGAGGACGCTCTCGAGGGTGCGCTCCACGAAGGGGCGCTGGTCGAGCGACGGGGTGACGATGGAGACGAGCGGGCGGCTCACGGCGTCGGTCCGGCTCCGTCCTGCCGCGGCGCCGTGCCGCCGGAGGCCTGCCGGGTCGCGCGTTCCGCCTCCAGCTCGGCGCGCAGCGCGGCGCACCCCTGCGCCAGCCGCCGGAGCCGGGCGGCGTTCTGCGAGCCCGCCACCGTGTTCACGAGCACGTTCACGGCGAGGTAGAGGACGGCGGCGCCGAAGAGGGCGTTGGACGCCACCTGGAAGCCGAGCAGGTGGGCCGCCCGCACCAGGATGCCGGGGAAGAGGGCCACCGCCACGGCGACCACCGTGGTGACCACCCAGACCAGGCTGTCCCGCAAGGAGAGGCGCTGGGTGCGCACGAGCCGGAGGACCCAGAGCAGGAAGACCGCCAGGACGAGGATGTAGACGACCTGGAGCTCCACGGGGATGAGGTCGGTCCTCATGCGAGCTCCTCCTCCGGGGGCTGGCGCGTGGGGAGCAGCACGAGGGCCATGGAGACCTTGACCAGGTAGTAGAACGAGCGGCCCAGGCCGATGGAGCTCTGCCCGTGGAGCCGCTCGGTCATCCGGACCGGCACCTCGGTGACCCGGAGTCCGGCGCGCGCGGCCACCGCGATCGACTCGGGCTCCGGGTAGTCGGGCGGGTAGCTGCGGGCGAAGAGCTCGATGGCGCGACGCCCGGAGGCGCGGAAGCCCGAGGTGGGGTCGGAGACCCGCGCCCCGCAGCGGAGCCGCAGCATGGCCGAGAGGTAGCGGATGCCGGCGCGCCGCGACCAGGTGGACCGGAAGGCGCCCTCCACGCGCGGTCCGGCGAAGCGCGAACCCACCGCGAGATCGGCCCGTCCGGACGCCACGTCCTCCACCAGGGCGGGCAGGAACCCGGCGTCGTGCTGGCCGTCTCCGTCGACCTGGACGGCCACCTCGTAGCCGTGGTCGCGGGCCCACCGGTACCCGGCCTGGACCGCGCCGCCGATGCCCAGGTTCACCGGGAGGCACAGGAGGGTGGCGCCCAGCGAGCGGGCCACCGCGGCGGTGCCGTCGGTGGACCCG
>DAIEMM010000134.1 GCA_027349605.1 Anaeromyxobacteraceae bacterium | reverse complement strand
CGACGAGGACGAGGCCTCCTGCCGCCGCATCGGCGCCCTGGGCGCGCCCCTCCTGCCGCCCGAGGCGCGCGTCCTCACCCACTGCAACGCCGGCGCGCTGGCCACCGCCGCCTACGGCACCGCGCTCGGGATCGTGCGGGCCGCCCGGGAGGCGGGGAGGCTCGAGCACGTGTACGCCGACGAGACCCGCCCGTTCTTCCAGGGCGCGCGCCTCACCGCCTGGGAACTTCAGCGGGACGGCATCCCCGTCACCCTCCTCACCGACGGGATGGCCGGCTGGCTCATGGCCCGGGGGGAGATCTCCTGCGTGGTGGTGGGCGCCGACCGCATCGCGGCGAACGGAGACGTGGCCAACAAGATCGGGACCTACGGCCTCGCCGTGCTGGCCCGCCACCACGCCCTCCCGTTCTACGTGGCGGCGCCCTGGAGCACCTTCGACCCGGCGCTCCCCACCGGCGCGGGCATCCCCATCGAGGAGCGGGACTCCGAGGAGGTGGTGCGCATCTTCGGCCGCCGGATCGCGCCGGAGGGCGTCCCGGCCCGCTACCCGGCCTTCGACGTGACGCCCGCCGCCCTGGTCACCGCCATCGTCAGCGAGCGGGGCGTGCTCCGGGCCCCTTACGGCCCGGCCATCCGGGCGCTCTCGGGATAGAAACCCGTCCGTGCCCACCGACGGCTCTTCCCGACACCGCGTCACCCGGCTGCCCGGCTCGGGGCGCGAGATCCTCTCCATCGGCCTGCGCACCTCGCCCCTGCGCGACGCCTACCACTCGCTCCTCACGACCACCTGGTCCCAGTTCTTCGGGATCGTGCTCCTCACCTACCTGGGCGCGAACGTGCTCTTCGCGGCGGGCTACCTCGCCCTCGGCGACGCCATCGAGGAGGCGCGGCCGGGGAGCTTCTCCGACGCCTTCTTCTTCAGCGTCCAGACCATGGCCACCATCGGCTACGGCAAGATGGCGCCGCGCGGGCTCCCCGCGAACCTGCTCGTCACCGTGGAGGCGCTGGTCGGCCTCCTCGGGCTGGCCCTCGTCACCGGCCTCGTCTTCGCCAAGTTCTCCCGGCCCACCGCCCGGGTGATCTTCAGCAGGAACGCCGTGATCACCCGCTTCGACGGCGTCCCCTCGCTGCTCGTCCGGATGGCGAACGAGCGAGGGAACCAGATCGCCGAGGCCCAGGCCCATCTCGTGCTGCTGCGCAGCGAGCGCACGCCGGAGGGAGAGGAGGTCCGGCGCATCCACGACCTCCGGCTCGTGCGGAGCCAGTCGGCCTTCTTCGCGTTCACCTGGCTCATCGTCCACCCCATCACGCCGGAGAGCCCGCTCTTCGGGGAGACTCCCGAGAGCCTGCGGGCCAGGGACGTCGACCTGGTCGCCTCCATGACCGGGCTCGACGAGACGCTGTCCCAGTCGGTGCACGCGCGCCACGCCTGGACGCCGGACCAGGTCCTGTGGGGCCACCGCTTCGCCGACGTGCTGGTGAACCTCCCCGACGGCCGCCGCGCCATCGACTACCGGAAGTTCCACGACGTGGAGCCGGACGGGACGGCGCGTTCCGCCCCGCCTACCGGCTGAGGAACCGCTCCACCGCCGGGAAGAAGACCTCCGGGTTCTCGCAGAAGGGCCAGTGGCCGGCGCCGGGCACGGCGAGCATCTCGCCACGGGGGAGCCCGTAGAGCCACTCCTGCTCCGCCTCGGGTGGCCCCCGGTCGGTCTCCCCCCACACGAGCAGCACCGGGACGTCGAGGGACGGAAGACGCGGCCGCCAGTCCCAGTCGCCGAGCGACGGGTAGACCCGGTCCAGCCAGTCGGGGATCCATTTCTCCGGGAACTCGTTCGGCAGGTCGCAGGCGTCGAGCGGGACGAGGTCGACGTTCTCCTTGCGCGCCACCTGCTGGGGGAGGAGGTAGTGGCGCATCCACTCCCGGGCGTAGGTGCGCGGGTCGGTGCGGTGGACCTTCCCTGCCCGCAGCGCGCCGAGCCGCGTGGCCCCCGGAGGCCGGATCATCTCGCCCAGGCTGGGGAGCTCGGAGTCGTGCCAGGGGACGCGCCGGGCCGCGAACGGCCCCACCAGCACGAGCCTGCCCACCGCGTCGGGGTGGTCGAGCGCGTGCAGGAGCGCCACCGCCGAGGCGTAGGAGTGGCCGATCACGGTCGGGCGCTCGAGCCCGAGGTGGAGCCGCACCGCCTCCAGGTCGGCGACGTCGAAGGTCACGCCCAGCCGGCTCTTGTCCTCCACGGGCGAGGAGAGCCCCCGGCCCCGGAGGTCGTACGAGACGATCCGGCGGCCGCCCCCGAGTGGGTGCAGCGGGCCGGCCACCCAGGAACCATTGGGAACGACGAGCGCCGGTCCGGCAGATCCACGGACCGCGTAGTGGATCCGGATGCCCGGCTCGACCTCCAAGGTTCCATGCCGCAAAGCGCCGCCACCCTCCTGGGTTCGCTAGGGTAACCAAATTCCCGACAAACGGCACGGCGGCGTGAGGGTAACCTCCGGGTTTCCTTGACAGGACTGGGGGGGCGATCGTATAGAACCGCCCTTCCGGAGGCTTAGGCCCCGTAGCGCGAGCTCGCGCCGGGGGAAAACCCGAGAGCATTCCGTTGGTTTTTCACGAAGGAGCGGCTCGATGTATGCGGTGATCCAGACCGGCGGCAAGCAGTATCGCGTTTCCAAGGGGGACAAGCTCCGCGTCGAGCTCCTCGAGGGCGACGTGGGCAAGAAGCTCTCCTTCGACGCGCTGCTCGTCGGCGGCGAGGGCGAAGCCAAGGTGGGCAAGCCCACCGTGACCGGCGCGGCCGTGCAGGGCGAGATCGTCGCCCAGGGGCGCCACGCCAAGGTGGTCCACTTCCGCAAGAAGAAGGAAGGCTGGACCAAGAAGCGCGGCCACCGGCAGCCGTACACCGAGGTGGTCATCACCGGGGTCAGCGGCTAGCCCGCCCCGACGGAAAGGAAGCAAGCAATGGCTCACAAAAAGGGACAGGGCTCCAGCCGCAACGGCCGGGACTCCGCCGCGCAGCGCCGCGGCGTGAAGATCTACGGCTCCGAGAGCGTCGTCGCCGGCAACATCCTGGTCCGCCAGGTCGGCACGCTCTTCCACCCCGGCCAGAACGTCGGGATGGGCAAGGACTACACGCTGTTCGCCAAGGTGGACGGCACCGTGAAGTACGAGAAGACGCGCGGCGACCGCCGCGTGGTCAATATCCTGCCGAAGGCCTGATCCCCGGCCCACGCTGGATGGCGCGAGCGCCGCGGAGCCCTCTGGCCCGCGGCGTTCGTCGTATGGAGGCAGCGTGAAGTTCGTCGACGAGGTCCGGATCAAGGTCGCCTCCGGCGACGGTGGCAACGGCGCGGTGGCCTGGCGCCGCGAGAAGTTCATCCCCCGCGGCGGCCCTGCCGGGGGCGACGGCGGCTGGGGCGGCGACGTGGTCCTGGTCGTCGACCCGCAGATGAACACCCTGCTCGACTACCGCTACGTCCGGGAGCACCGGGCGAAGAGCGGCGAGCACGGCCGCGGCTCCGATCAGAACGGCCTCTCGCAGCCGGCGCTCGAGCTGCGCGTGCCCCCGGGCACGCTGGTGAAGGACGCGGCGACCGGGGAGGTGCTCGCCGACATGGGCGACGCCTGCCCGCGCTTCGTGGTGTGCAAGGGCGGCCACGGCGGCCTCGGCAACATGAACTTCGCCACCTCCACCAACCAGGCCCCGCGCTTCGCGCAGCCCGGCACCCAGGGGGAGGAGAAGGAGTTGCAGCTCGAGCTCAAGCTGCTCGCCGACGTGGGCAT
>DAIEMM010000126.1 GCA_027349605.1 Anaeromyxobacteraceae bacterium | reverse complement strand
TGCTGGTTCTCGAACTGGCCACCGACCTCCAGGAAAGTCCCAGGGGGAAGCTCCTTCTCGAAGGGCTTCAGTCGCTCCTGGACCTCCGCCACGAAGCCGCCAAGGTCTCGCCCGCGAATGTTCGCCTCCACCACGACCCTGCGGATGCCGTTTTCGCGAGACACCTGCGCCGGCGCCTCCACGAGCCGGATCGTGGCGAGCTGCGAGAGTGGGACGCGCTCCCAGCCCGGCGCGGCGACGAGCAGCTGGCCCACCTGCGAGATGTCGCTACGGTTATCCGGCGGGAACCGGATCACGACCGCGAACCGGCGCTGATCCTCGATGAGGGTCGTGGCGGCCTTGCCGGCGATGGCCGACTCGATGGTGTCGTTGATGTCTCCGACCGCGATCCCGTGCCGAGCCGCCGCCTCCCGATCGATGACGACGTCATATTGGTTGAGCCCGGACACCTGCTCGACCTTCACGTCCGTGGCTCCGCGGACGCTCCCGACGGCGACCGCGATCCGATCCGCGAAGCCCTTGAGGAGCGCCAGGTCCGACCCGAAGACCTTGATCGCCAGGTCACTCTTCACCCCGGAGATGAGCTCATTCACCCGCAGCGCGATGGGCTGGGAGAAGGAGAAGCGGAGACCTGGCATCTGGGACAGGTCCTGCTGCATGGCCTGCGCCAGGTCGGCGCGAGATCGCCCTCCGCCGAAGGTCTTGCGCGGCTTCAGCATGACGAAGACATCCGTCTGCTCGGGGCCCATGGGATCCTCGGAGATCTCGGCGCGGCCCGTCTTGGAGACCACCGTCTCCACCTCGGGATACGCCTTGAGGCGCCTCTCGAGGAACCGGGCGACTTCCACCGATCCCTGGAGCGAAGCGTTGGGGAGGGGCACCACGTTGATGGCGATGGCTCCCTCGTCGAGCGCCGGCATGAACTCCGTGCCCACGAGCGGCGTCAGGGCCCCTGCGACGACGAGGAGCGCGACGGAGAGGCCGATGGTGCGCCGCGGCCGGGCGATGGCCCGGTCGAGGAGAGCCCGGTAGCCGGCGTGGAACCGACGGATGAAGCCAAATTCCTTCTCCGGCACCTGCTGCAGCACGAGCTCCGAGAGGACCGGGATCACGAGCAGCGCCACCGCGAGCGAGACGAGGAGCGCGATGAGCATGGTCGAGGCGAGGGGGGCGAACATCTTGCCCTCCACTCCCTGGAGCGCGTAGAGCGGGACGAGGATGACGGCGATCACCAGGACCGAGAAGGCCACCGGTCGCGCCACCTCCTGGACGGCCTCCGCGACGATCCGGCGCTTCGGGGCGCCATCGGTCCGGTGCGCCAGGTGACGGCGCACGTTCTCGACGACCACGATGGAGGCATCCACCACCATTCCCACGGAAAACGCCAGCCCTCCGAGCGACATGAGGTTGGAGGTGAGCCCCACCCTCCCCATGACGATGAAGGTCACGAGGAAGGTGAGCGGCAGGGACACCAGCACCACCAGCGCGGTCCGCAGCTCGGCGACGAAGAGGAAGAGCACGAGGATCACGAAGACGCCGCCCTCCAGCAGGGCGTCCACCACCGTCCGGATGCACGCCTCGATGAGGGACGTCCGGTCGTAGAACACGTCGATGCGGGCGCCCGAGGGGAGCGTCGTCTGGGCCTTCTCGATGGCGCCCTTCACCCGGGCCACGACGTCCTGGGCGTTCTCCCCCTTGAGCATGATGACCATCCCGGCGACGGCCTCGCCCTTCGCGTCCCGGGTGACCGCCCCCTGGCGCGGCTCCGCGCCGATGACGACGTCGGCGACGTCGCGAAGGTAGATCGGGGTTCCGTCATGGGCCTTCAGGACCACCCGGTCGATGTCCGGAATGTCCCGGAGGAGCCCGACGCCACGCAGGTAGGTCTGCTCCCAGCCCTCCACGATGACCCCGCCACCGGCGTTCCCGTTGGAGCGCTCCAGCGCGTCGGCGACCTCGCGGACGGTGAGACCGTACTTCACCAGGCGCTCCGGACGGACCAGCACCTGGTACTGCTTCACCTCGCCGCCGAAGCTGTTCACCTCGTTCACGCCGGGCACCGGCTTGAGGAGCGGCGCGACGATCCAGTCCTGGATGGTTCGCAGGTCCATCGGCGAGAGGCCCTCGCCTTCCAGCGTGTACTGGAAGATCTCGCCGAGGCCGGTCGAGATGGGGCCCAGTTCGGGGTCGACACCACGCGGCAGGCGCTCCCGGACGGCCGCCAGGCGCTCGAACACGATCTGGCGGGTCCAGTAGGTGTCCACCCCGTCCTCGAAGACGACGACGACCTGCGAGAGCTCGGCCCTGGAGATGGAACGCACCTGCTTCACGCGCGGGAGGCCCCGCAGGTGCTGCTCGATCGGAAAGCTGACGCGGGACTCCACGTCCACGGCCGCGAGGCCGGGCGCCTTCGCGAGGACCATGACCTGGGTGTTGGTGACGTCGGGGAAGGCGTCGATGGGGAGGCGATTCCAGGCCACGACGCCCCCGATGGCGAGGGCGGCCGTGACGAGGAGGACGAGAAAGCGGTTACCGAGGACCCACTGGATGGCTCGCATGTCGGGTTCCCTAGTCCGCGCAGCCTGCGCCCATCTTCGAGCGCAGGACGTCCGACTTGAGCAGGAAGCACCCCTCGGTCACCACGGTCTCGCCGCCGGCGAGGCCCGCCGTCACCTCCACGCGATCGCCGGACGACCGCCCCGTCTGCACGGGACGGCGCACCCAGTACTCGCCATGGTGGTGGACGAAGACGAAGGATCGTCCCTCGTCCGCGAGCAGGGCTGCCTTCGGAATGACGACGGCCTCCTCCCCCGACGGCAGGTAGAGCTGCACGTTCACGAACATCCCCGCCCTGAGCCTTCCCTTCGGGTTCTTCACCCCGACGCGGACCTTGAGCGTCCGGGTCTTCTCGTCCATCGACGGAGAGACGTAGTCGACGGACGCCGGGAACACCTCGTCGGGGAAGGCCCTGGACGTCACGGTCGCCCGCATGTCCCCGTGTCCCTCGTGCGAGAGGACCTTCTGGACCTGCCCCTCGTACACGTCCGCGAGGACCCACAGGAGCGAGAGGTCGCCGACGGTGAACACGCTCTGGTCCGGGCGCACGGCCTCCCCGGGTACGGCGTGCATCTCGAGGATCGTCCCCGACGCGGGCGCGCGGATCACGAGCCGCCCCAGCGCCCCGGCGGGACCGGCCTTCGCGAGCCCCTCGATCTCCTG
>DAIEMM010000113.1 GCA_027349605.1 Anaeromyxobacteraceae bacterium | reverse complement strand
CCGCCGACGCCACCGAGGGGAAGAGCTTCCGCCTCTACCGCAAGAGGAGGCGCTGGTGACCGCCGTCCGCAGCCTTCCCGGCCTGCTCTACGACCAGGCCAGCCGCCGCGGCGACGCGGTGGCGCTCCGCCACAAGGCGCTCGGGATCTGGCACCGGGTGACGTGGAGCGAATACGCCGAGAGCGTGCGCAAGGTGGCGGCGAGCCTGCTCGCCTTCGGCCTGCGCCACCAGGAGAACGTGGCCGTCCTGGGAGAGAACCGTCCGGAGTGGCTCTACACGTCGCTCGGCATCATGGCCGCGGGCGGGGCCACCACCGGCATCTACCCCACCTCCTCCCCGGAGCAGGTCCTCTACCTGCTCGACCACTCCGAGGCCCGGGTGATCTTCGTCGAGAACGAGGAGCAGCTCGAGAAGGTGCTGCCCATCCTGCCGCAGACCCGGGTGGAGCGGATGGTGGTCTGGGACGCCAAGGGGTTGTGGGGCTTCAAAGACCCCCGGGTGGTGTTCCACGAGGACTTCCAGAAGGAGGGGGACGCCCTGCGCTCCGCCGAGCCGGGGCGGCTCGACCAGGCGCTGGCCGGGGTCGCGCCGGAGGACACGGCGATGATCATCTACACCTCCGGCACCACCGGGAACCCCAAGGGCGCCATGCTCTCCCACGGCAGCGCCCTCTTCATGTCGGAGGCGCTCGTCCTGGCCTACGGCGCCCGGCAGGACGACGACGTCATCTCCTACCTTCCGCTCGCGCACATCTACGAGAACCTGGGCTCGGTCCTCCTGCACCTGCAGGTGGGCTTCGTCGTGAACTTCGTGGAGAGCCTGGACACGCTCTTCCAGAACCTGCGCGAGGTTTCGCCCACCTACTTCGCCAGCGTGCCGCGCATCTGGGAGAAGCTGGCCTCCACCATCGAGCTGCGCATGGCCGACTCCACGCTGGTGAAGCGCGGCCTCTACCACTTCGCGGTGGACGTGGGGCGGCGCTGGTACGAGGCGCGGGAGAAGGGCGACGTGCACGTCCTCCTGCGGATGGTCCGCTTCCTCACCTACTGGACGATCTTCGAGCCGCTCAAGCGGCGCATCGGCTTCGACCGGGCCCGCCTGGCCTTCAGCGGAGCAGCCCCGGCCTCCCCCGACCTCTTCGTCTTCTTCCAGGCCATGGGGGTCCCGCTCGTCGAGGGCTACGGGATGACCGAGTCGACCGGGGTCATCGCCGTGAACCGCCCCGACCGCCCGCTGGTGGGGACGGTGGGCGAGCCGCTCCCGGGCATCGAGGTGGTCCTGGCCGAGGACGGCGAGATCCTCACCCGTGGCCCCCACGTCTTCAAGGGCTACTTCAAGGACCCGGAGCAGACCGCGAAGACCGTCGACCCCGAGGGCTGGCTCCACACCGGCGACGTGGGCAAGTGGGTCGACGGGCGCCTCCAGATCATCGATCGCAAGAAGGACCTCATCATCACCGCGGGCGGGAAGAACATCGCCCCGGCCTACCTCGAGAACAAGCTCAAGTTCAGCTCCTACATCCAGGACGCGGTGGTCATCGGGGACCGGCGCAAGTTCGTGGTGGCGCTCATCCTCATCGACGAGGACAACGTCACCAAGTTCGCGCAGGACCACCGGCTCCCCTTCGCCACCTTCGCCGAGCTCACCCAGGCGGCCGAGATCCAGAAGCTCATCGCCCAGGAGGTGGACCAGGTGAACCGGACGCTCTCCCAGGTCGAGTCGATCAAGAAGTTCGCGCTGCTCCCCCGCCGCTTCTACGAGGAGGAGGGGGACGTGACACCGACCAAGAAGGTGAAGCGGCGCAACCTGGAAGTGCGCTACGCGGAGCTCATCGAGTCGCTGTACCGGGGCTGACGCATGGATCTCGTCGAGACCTACCGAGAGGAGCTCCGGTTCGCCCGCAAGCCGCTGGCCAGGACGCTGCTCATCCTGCTGCTGGTGGCGCTGGCGCTCCTTCCCTGGTGGGGACCGCGGGCCTGGCTGTCCCGGGCCAGCATGGTCTGGCTCCTGGCCGTGGGCGTCATCGGACAGAACCTGCTCATCGGCTACTCCGGCCTCATCTCCTTCGGCCAGGCCGGCTTCCTGGCCATCGGGGCCTACACCTTCGGCCACCTGCGCATCGCCGGGGTCCCCTTCTCGCTGGCGCTGGCCTCGGCCGGAGCCAGCGCCGGGCTGGCCGGCTGGCTGGTGGGATTCCCGTCGCTCCGGCTCAAGGGCCCCTACCTGGCCATCGCCACCCTCGGCTTCGGCACGGCCGTGTACCAGATCTTCGCCAACGTGGAGTGGCTGTCGGGAGGGCGGGCCGGACTCCCCATCCCGGCGCTCCAGCCGCCCTTGGGCATGTCCCGGGACGTCTGGGTCTACCTGGTCTACTACGGCATCTTCCTGCTCTTCACCGGGGCCGGCTACAACCTCATCTCCTCCTACGTGGGGCGGGCCTTCGTG
>DAIEMM010000112.1 GCA_027349605.1 Anaeromyxobacteraceae bacterium | reverse complement strand
AGCAGCGGCGCGGGCTATCCATTCTTCAACCCCATCGTCGGCGATGGCATTGCCGCCTGGGGTATCAAAACGATAGCTCCATGCTGCGGCCATGCGTTCGGCCCAGCGGCAGATGCTGCCAGGCGATTCGAGATCGGCACTCGAAGCCAGCGCCGCCCCCGCCGCTCGGAGCGAAGCGTGGCTAGGAGGCTGCTCCCGATCGGCCTGCTCCTCCTCGCCTCGGCCTGCCAGCTGAGCGCCGGCGGGGATCCCTCGTCCGACGGCGGCGCGTCCAGCCCGGTCATCCCCACCGCCACCACGAAGGGCTTGCCCCAGGGCCCCCCGGTCGCCTCGGCCATCGGCCCCGCGGGCGGGTCCCTCCTCGCCGGCGACGGCGAGGTCCAGCTCTCCGTGCCCGCTGGGAGCGCCGCGGCCGGCACCGTCTTCACCATCACCCCCATCTCCAGCCGCGCGGCCGGGGCCCTCGGCACCTCCTTCCGGATCGAGGCGAGCCAGCCGCTCACGGGCCCGGTCCAGGTGTCGTTCCTGGGGCTCGGCTACTACGGCGCGGGGCTCTCCACGTCGTCGCTCGGGGTCCGCTTCCAGGACGCCCGCGGCTTCTGGCTGCCGCCCGACTCGACCACCCACGACACGGCCACGGACACCGTCACCGCCACCACCTCGCACCTCTCCGACTGGGCGCTCGTGCTCGACGCCCCGCCCGGCCTCGAGGGGACCTTCACGCTCGTCCAGGACATCGGGATCCCGTTCACGGCCACGGGAACGGCCGCGCTCTACACGCTGCCCATCGCCTCCGAGCCCACCTTCTTCCTCACCGGCACCGTCACCCTCCCGCCGACCCTCACCTACGGGAACAGCACCTGCGTCCCCGATGCGCAGACCAAGAACCTCGACCTCAGCGTGGCCGAGGTGCACGGGGCCGGCTTCCGCTTGGGGATCAACGGGCTCTGGACGCTCACCTGCACCGACGCCGCCACCGGGGCCGTCACCCAGCAGGTCCTCCCCACGACGTTCGACACGCTCGGGATCAACTTCGTCCGCTGCTCGGGCCAGTACGTCGGCACGCAGGTGAACGGCTCGAGCTTCATCCAGGGCAGCTACACGACCGACTGCGGCGCCACGGGGACGGTCTCCGCCACCTGGGACTTCCGCGGCTGCTCACCCGGAGGCATCTGCCAGCCCACGAACCTCTGCGAGACCGGCGTGGTCGCCTGCACCGGAGGCGTGGGGGCGTGCACGACGACCGGGTTCCAGCCGGCGGGGACGAGTTGCGGTACCGGCCGGACCTGCGACGTGGCCGGCACCTGCATCTGACCGCGTCCGCGGGTAGAATGGCTCCCCCGTGCAGGAAAAGCTCACCATCCTCAACGCCTTCGTCCACGACGTCGCCACCGGCACGTGGATCGGCTCGCTCGTCCTCCTCTCCATCCTCCACGTCCAGGTGGGGCGGCCGGAGTGGGCCCAGGCCACCGGCCTCGCTCGGTCACTCGGCGTGAAGTTCATGTGGGTGACCTGGGTGAGCCTGGCGGTCATCGTGCTCACCGGGGTGGTGCGCATGGTCACCTGGAAGGTCTTCGGGTGGACCGGCGACGTGGCGCGCGACCGCATCCGTTTGCTCAAGGTGAAGCACGCCATCCTGGGCGTGGTCTTCCTGGCCGGCACCGCCTGGCAGGTCGCCATCGCCTACTTCTGAGTCGCTCCCCTGTGAGGGGGCACCCATTCGGAGTGCCGCAAAAGTTGCGAAATGTGACGGCGAGGTGCAAAACGATCACGGAGGGTCACGAGGAGCAGTAAAAATTTCAATGAATTCAATGTACCATGAACCGGTGACCTTTGGCTCCGTTCGTGCTACCTCCTGAAGTGGACTCATGAAGGAGACTACCTGATGCTCGGCCGAAAGCCCCGCGTTCTGCTCGTCACGTCGCCGTACCACGCCGGCGTGGTCGAGGCCGCCGGAACGTGGATGCCGCTCGCGATGGTCTACGTCGCGGGCGAGGCGCGCGCAGCCGGCGCCGAGGTCGAGATCTACGACGCGATGTCGATGTTCGTGTCGCACGACGACATCTCGAAGAAGATCGCCGAGTTCAAGCCCGACATCGTCGGCACCACCGCCATCACCGCCACCGAGCCCGACGCACGGGTGATCTGCGCCAACGCCAAGGCGTGGAACCCGGAGGTCCGCACGGTGATCGGCAACGTGCACGCGACCTACTGCTGGGAGGAGATCCTCCGCGACGACCCCAGCGTCGACTTCGTGGTGCGCGGGGAGGGCGAGCGCACCATCGCCGAGCTGGTACAGGCCGTGGCGGCCGGGGAGGGGCACGAGAAGATCGCCGGCCTCGCCTACCGGAAGGACGGCGTCCCGTTCTCGAACCCGCCGCGCATGCTCTGCTTCGACCTCGACCGGTTCCAGCCCGCCTTCGACCTCGTCGACTGGCCGCTCTACTGGTACCGGCCCAGCCCCCAGGGCAAGCTCGCCATCGTCTCCTCGGCGCGCGGCTGCGCGCAGCGTTGCTCCTTCTGCTCCCAGCAGAAGTTCTGGGGACGGAGCTGGCGCGGACGCGACCCGCTCAAGTTCGTGACCGAGCTGGAAATGCTGCGGGACAGGCACGGAGTGGCCGTGGCCATGCTTTCCGACGAGACCCCCACCACCGACCGGGCGCGGTGGGAGAAGGTCCTCGACCTCCTCGTCGAGCGGCGGAGCGGCCTCGAGCTCCTCATGGAGACCCGCGTCGACGACATCCTGCGAGACGAGGACATCCTGTCGAAGTACGCGAAGGCGGGAGTCTCCCACGTCTACCTGGGCGTCGAGTCCACCTCGCAGGCCACGCTCGACCTCTACAAGAAGGACATCAAGGTCGCCGAGTCGAAGCGGGCCATCGACCTCATCAACGAGCACGGCATGGTCTCCGAGACCTCCTTCGTCCTGGGGACCCCGGAGGAGACGACCGCGTCGGTGCGCGAGACCGTCGAGCTCGCCAAGTGGTACGCGCCGGACATGGCCTTCTTCCTCGCCCTGACCCCTTGGCCCTACTCCGACATCGGCCCGGAGATGGAGAGCCGCCTCGTCACCAAGGACTACCGGCGCTACAACCTGGTCGAGCCGGTGATGAGGCCGGACAACATGACCATCGAGGAGCTCCACGGCGAGCTCCACCGCGCCACCGGCCACTTCTTCCACGACAAGTTCAAGAACCTCGGGAAGCTCACGCCCGAGAAGCGCCGCTTCATGATCAAGGTGCTGAAGCTGCTCATCGAGAACAGCTACCTGGGCGCCGAGATGAAGCGCATGGCGGGCCACGCCAGCATGCCGGACTCGGTGAAGGAGATGCTCCGCGAGATCGGCATGGACGTTCCGGGGCCGGCCGTCGCCGTCACCCCAACGTAGTGCCCCCGGTCTGCGTCCCCGGTCCGCGGGACATTTTTTGCGGTGAGAGAGCTCTCCGTTTCCCCTGCCCGCAAGGGTTGCGGGGTTGTGGGGACCCCGGATGGTGCCAGGTCGCCCCAGGCGATCCGGATCACCTGAGACCTTCCAGACACTTACATCGGTCCACCTCCGGCCCCCTTTTCCTTCGGCAGCAGGTCTGGCGCTTGCATTCCGAGCGTCGCACCCCGCTTTTCCAGGGCTTTTGCAGAACCGGAGATCCCGACGATGCGCCTCCCTCGCACCGCAACATTCCTGGTCGCCGCCCTCTCCGTGGCAGGGTGCTTCAAGGGTTCGTCGAGCAAGACGACGGAGGCCGAGAAGAAGGGGCAGCTCGGCGTCTTCTACGTCGTGAACGTCTCCCGCCCCGTTGGCGGGACGATCACCACGCCCGACGGGCAGCTCAACTGCGGCACTGCCGGCACCAGCAAGGACGCCTGTGGTCCCGCCACCTACAGCTGGAACGTCCCGGTGACGCTGAGCGCCGTGCCCGACGCCGGGAAGGCCTTCGTGAGCTGGGCGGGCGACTGCGGAGGGACGGGGGCCTGCGTCCTCGACACCGTCTCGTCCGGCGCCGACAAGTGGGTGGTCGCGGTGTTCAACGGCACGGACCGGCTGGGCCACGCTGCCATCCCGGATCCCGCCCAGCACGGACCGCTCTTCTTCGACTTCGTGAAGAAGGTCCCGAACACCCCGCAGTGCAACACCTGCCACGGGCCCGACTACAAGGGGCTCGCGAACGCTCCCTCCTGCGAGGCGTGTCACGCGGCCGCCGGGTTCCCGAACTGGCTCCAGAACTGCGGGTTCTGCCACGGCGACCCGCCCGCGGTGCCCCACGCCCAGCTCACCACCTGCAGCGCCTGCCACACCGGCTACGGCGACAACACCGGGTCGGGCACCCAGGCCACGAACACGGCGACCCACATGAACGGCGTCGTCGACGTCTCGGGCGCCGCCTGCACGGCCTGCCACGGGACGCCCGGCGTGAACGCCGCGCCGCCCCTCGACACCCAGGGGCGTTCGGCGACCACCTTCGTCTCCGTCGGCGCTCACCAGCTCCACCTCAGCCCAACCCTCGCGAAGGCGGTCGCCTGCGGCGAGTGCCACACGGTACCGTCCGACGTCGGCCACGCCACCAACCCGCCCGCCAGCAAGGTGAAGTTCGGCGCCCTTGCCGACAAGGGCACGACGACCGTGTGGGACGCCGGGACGGCGACCTGCGCCTCGACCTACTGCCACGGCGGCAGCACGGCCCTCCGCGGAGGCCTGGCCACCACGCCCGTCTGGACGGCGGTCGACGGGACCCAGAAGGCCTGCACCTCCTGCCACGGCGCCCCGCCCCCGGCGCCGCATCCCCAGAACTCCGACTGCGGCAGCTGCCACAGCGGGTACACGGTGGTCTCCGTCAACGCGGCCACCCACGTGGACGGCGTCATCGACGTCCGGGCGCTGACCTGCACGTCCTGCCACGGCGACCCGCTCCGCACCGGCGCCGATCCGTACATCGCGGCCGCTCCCCCGCTCGGCACCCAGGGCGAGACCGCGAACACCCAGCCCGCCGTGGGCGCGCACATGGCGCACCTGTCGAGCGGGTCGCTGGCGCGGGCCTTCGCCTGCACCGACTGTCACAACCCGCCCACCTCGATGACCCACGCGAGCGGCGCGGTCGAGTTCAGCTTCAGCGTCCTCGCCGGCGGGAGCGGCGTGGCCTACGACCCCGCGACGGCCACCTGCTCCAACACCTACTGCCACGGCAACTTCGCGGGTGGCAACACCGGCAACCGGCCGGTGTGGACGGCGGGCAGCGTGGGCGCGGCCTGCGGCACCTGCCACGGGTACCCCCCGGCGGCGCCGCACACCCAGAGCACCTCCTGCGGAAGCTGCCACCCCGGCTACGCCGGAGCCTCGGTGAACCTCACCACCCACGTGAACGGGACCGTGGACGTCGTCGCGCTCACCTGCACGTCCTGCCACGGCACGGTCAACGTGAACGCCGCTCCTCCCGTCGACACCCAGGGCCGCGGCGCCACCACGCTGGTCTCGGTGGGCGCCCACCAGGCGCACGTGAAGACCACGCTCATGGCCTCGCCGGTGGCCTGCACCGAGTGCCACGGCGCGGCCTCCGCCGGCTACGGCACGGGGCACTCCGACGCCACCGTCCAGATCCAGTTCGGCCCCAAGGCCAACCTGGGCACGCTGACGACGTGGAACGGGACCACCTGTGCGTCGAGCTACTGTCACGGCGGGACCACGGTGGTCTCCGGCGGAACGGGCTTAGTGCCGGTGTGGACGCAGGTCGACGGGACCTTCAAGACCTGCGCGAGCTGCCACGGCGCGCCGCCCCCGTCCCCGCACGTCCAGAGCACGGCCTGTGGCAGCTGCCACCCCGGGTACACGAACAGCACCGTGGCGGCCGCGAGCCACATCGACGGCGTGGTGAACGTGGTCCTCGGACCCACCAGCTGCAACGTCTGCCACGGCGCTCCTCCGGCCACACCGGACCATCGCACCGCCGGCGGCGTCACCACCTGCGTGACCTGCCACGATCAGACCGTGGACGCGTCCGGAAACATCCTCACCGGGGGCAAGCACCAGAACGGCACCGTGGACCTGAGCCTGGCGATGAACTGCGCCAAGTGCCACGGCACGGCGGGCCGCACGCCCAACCCGACGTCGTTCGCGAACGAGGTGGAAGGCGCCCCACCCCGCGACCTGGCGGGAAGCACCTCGCCGACCGTTCCCGGAGTCGGCGCCCACCTCGTCCACGTGAACGGCGTGCGGTCGAAGAACCTGCTCTGCAGCGACTGCCACGACGTTTCCTCGGTCGTGACCAGCCGCTACGCCCACGCGAACGGCACGGTGGACATGGCCTGGGGAATCCTCGCGACCCTCGGCGGCGCGGCCCCGACCTACGTGCTCGGCTCGGGCAGTTCCTGCAACGCGACCTACTGTCACGGCAACTTCCCGGGTGGCAACGGCGTCGGCGCCTCCCCGGCCTGGACCACGCCCGGGACGCTCGGCTGCACGTCCTGCCACGGGGCTCCACCGGCGCTCTCCGCCACGACGCACCACCCGGGCAACACGAGCTGCGGCGCCTGCCACGGGACGGGCTACGCCTCGACCACGGTGGCCCAGACCACGCACGTCGACGGCACCGTGACCGTGAGCCGCTCGGGCTGCACCCTCTGCCACGGCGACCTGACGCAGACGGCGGTCGCCGCGACCTCCGCCGCCGCGGCCCCGGGGTTCAACGCCGCCTCCGCCGACACGACGGGCAACACGCTCTCCACCGCGGCCGCGGTGGGAGCCCATGCGAAGCACCTCACCGGGACGACCTGGAGGGCGACGCCCATCGCCTGCAGCGAGTGCCATGCGGTCCCGGGTGACGGCGACGTCTCGCACGCCACGGGAACCGGGACGGGCGGAGCGCGGGCCACGGTGACCTTCGGCAGCCTGGCCCGGACCGGCGGCATCACGACGGCCGGCTACGCGGGAAGCCTGACCGGCGCGGGCGGGTCGACGGCCGGCACCTGCTCGAACACCTACTGCCACGGCAACTTCAAGAACGGGACGGCAGCCAACGCGCCCTCCTGGCTCGGAGGCGTCGCGGCTGCGAATTGCGGAAGCTGCCACGGCCTGCCTCCCGGTGGGACGCACCCCGCGAGCTCCAACTGCTCGAGCTGCCACAGCGGGTACAGCGCCTCCACCGTCAACGCCGCCAACCACATGAACGGCGTGGTGGACGTGGCGAACATGACCTGCACGTCGTGCCACGGCGACGCGGCGCGCGTGAGCGTTGCCGGAGCGGACCTGAACCAGGCCTCGGCGCCCCCGGTGGACACGCTGGGCGCGGCGGCGGGCGTCCGGGTGGGCACGCACGGCTCGCACGTGAACCCGGCGGCCGGCGCGGTCTACAAGCCGGTGGCCTGCACGGAATGCCACACCGACAACGCCGGGAACGTCAGCCACTCGAACAACGTGGTGAACGTGACGTTTGCGACGGCGACGGGAGCAAACCTGGGCAGCTACGCGCCCACCTTCGTCCAGGGCGACGGGACCACCACCCAGACCACCTGCGCCACGTACTGCCACGGCGCGACGCTGGACCTCACGACGACGCGCGGAAGCGTGGCGACCTGGAGCTGGAACGGAGCCGCGGCGGACTGCGGCAGCTGCCACAAGTCGCCTCCGGGAACGGCGAACCACCACAACGCCTCGGCGCTCACGACCTGCTCGAAGTGCCACTCCGGCACGGTCGACGGGGCGGGAGTCGTCAACGTGGCCGGAGGCCTGCACGTGAACGGGTCCATCGACACGGTCAACCTGACCTGCACGACCTGCCACGGCAACGCGACGCTGGTCGCCTCCGGCCTGCAGGACCCGAACGTGGCCGCGGCGCCGACCGGTACCGGTGCTCCCGACACCTATGGCTTCGTCGATCCGGCGACGGCGAACGGCGTGGGCGTCCACGCGGCGCACGTCCTCGGGACGAGGTCGCGCCCGGTGCAGTGCAACGCCTGCCACACGGTTCCCGGGACGCAGATCCACAAGACGGGCGTCTCCACCTCCGGCACGGTCGCGCTCGCGAACCTCGCCACCACGGGCGGCATCGCCAACGCGGCCTACGCCGGCGCGGGCGGGACCTGCTCCAACGTCTACTGCCACGGCAACTTCGCCGGGGGCTCGGGCGCCGTCGCCACGCCGACCTGGAAGACGGCCGGAGCGCTGGCCTGCACGTCCTGCCACGGGGCTCCCCCGGCGCTCAGCGCGGCGAGCCATCACCCCGCCAACGCCGACTGCGCCACGTGCCACGGAACGGGCTACAGCAGCACCACCGTCGTGGCGTCGACCCATGTCGACGGCGCGCCGACGCTGAGCCGGTCGGGCTGCACGCTGTGCCACGGAGACCTGACGCAGACGGCGGTCGCCGCGACCTCCGCTGCCGCCGCCCCCGGCTTCAACGCCGCCTCCGCCGACACGACGGGCGCGACGGCCGCGACCTCGGCCGCCGTCGGCGCGCACGCGAAGCACCTCACCGGGACGACCTGGAGGGCGACGCCCATCGCCTGCGGTGAGTGCCACACGGTTCCCGGCACCGGTGACGTGACTCACGCCACCGGCGCGGGCTCCGGCGGCGCACGCGCCACGGTCGCCTTCGGCACCCTCGCGACCACGGGCGGCATCACCACCGCCGCCTACGCGGGCAGCACCACGGCCTCCGGTACGAACGGCGCGGGGACCTGCTCGAACGTCTACTGCCACGGCAACTTCAAGAACGGGACGACTGCGAACGCCCCGTCCTGGCTGGGCGGCACGGCCGCCGCGGCCTGCGGCTCCTGCCACGGGTCCGGGACGAGTCCGCGTCCGGGCGGGACCCACCCAGCCAGCGACGCGTGCGAGAACTGCCACACCGGGTACACCATCACCTCGATCAACCCGGCCAACCACCTGAACGGGTCCGTGCAGGTCGACGCCCTGACCTGCACCTCCTGCCACGGCCAGGGGACGCGCGCGAGCGTGGCGGGCGCCGACGTGAACCAGCCTTCCGCTCCTCCGCTCGACTCGCTCGGCGCCTCCACGGGCGTCCGGGTCGGCGTGCACGAGGCGCACGTGAACCCGGCGGCGGCGGGCGCCGTCTTCCGCCCCATCGCCTGCGTGGACTGCCATCCGGACAACGCCGGCAACAACAGCCACTCGAACGGGACTCGTGAGGTCGTCCTGACGGGGTCCGCCACGGCGAACCTGGGCGGCCTCACGGCGTCCCGGACGCTGGGCGACGGCTCTTCCACCGCGACGACCTGCACCACCTACTGCCACGGCGCGACCATGGCGGTCGGCTTCACCGGCACGGTGGGCACGACCTGGTCCTGGACCGGCGCGGCCGCCGCCTGCGGCAGCTGTCACGGCTTCCCGCCGACGGTCAGCCACTCCGGCGTCGCCTCGACGGCCAGCGCCTGCAACGGATGCCACCCCGGCACCGTGAAGGCCGACGGGTCCATCGACGTGGCCGGCGGCCTGCACATCAACGGCCAGCTCGACGGCGGCGGCGAGCCCGTCGCCGGCGGCACGAGTTGCGGCGGCTGTCACGCGGCGTACTTCGACGCCATGAACGGGACGCTCGCCAAGGTCTCGAAGCACGCGATGGGCAGCGACGTGCCGCTGGACGGCGCCTTCAGCTGGACAGGGACCGACCTCTCCACCTCGGTGGCGATCGGAAACCGCACCTGCATCTCCATGTGCCACGGCGACCATCCGCACACCCTCACCAGCCCGGCGACGACGACCCACGAGAACAACGTCTACGTGGACGCCACCACCCAGGCCTCCCGCGCCGCCGACTCGGCAACGCGCGTCGGCGCCGGCGGCACCGGCACGCAGAACCGGGCGAAGAGCGACTTCGACCCGGCGGCCAACACCGGGCTCTGCGCGAGCTGCCACCAGAAGCCCATCGTCGCGGCCGGGATCACCGTGTCCGCGGCGACCTTCGGGGCCTCCGCCCACGACTTCACCAGCAACACCGTGGGGGCGACGACCTACAACTGGAACTACGGGCTCCACGACGCGAGCAGCTTCGGACGCAACTGCACGAAGTGCCACGCCAGCCGTGCCGAGGGAACGACGCCCGCCAGCACGACCACGGTCGCCGTCCACTACTCCGACACGGACCCGAACCTCCTCGCCGGCACGACCAATCCGGCCGGAACCGCGGCGAACTTCGCCTGCTACAACTGCCACGGCTCCACGGCGACCCCCGCCGTGGGTGTTCAGGGCAACCGGTCGGGGAAGGACATCCAGACGCAGGTCCTCCACGCCACGGCCGTCAACGAGTCTGGCCACCCGTCCAACTCGGACACCCGCCATGACTCGGCCGCCGAGTTCACGGCCGCATCGTTCGGCAACGCGCTCGGCGTCACGGCCGGAACCGGCCAGCGCCATGCGAGCTGCATGGACTGCCACGATTCGCACGAGGCGAAGGCCACCGCCGACGCGGCACCTTACGCCGCCGGCACCGTTGGCATCTCCACCACGGGCACCTGCCCGACCTCCATGGGGGGCGGGAACTGCGGCACCGCCACGGGCAGCGGGACGACGTGGACCAGCGCGATGCTGGGCTGGAAGATGCAGGTCGGCACCGCCTGGTACACGGTGGTCCAGTTCAACAGCACGACTTCGCTGATCGTCTACCCACGTCCAGGCACTGCGGTGGGCGCGGGGACCGCGTACTCCGTGCGCCCCTTCTACCGCGCCACCAACGTGGCCGGTCCGGCGCTGCAGGGAGCCTGGGGCGCGAGGTTCGGAGGCACGCTCGCCGCATGGACCTCGCCGGCGGCCGCCAACTTCACGAAGAGCACGCTGACGGCGGGCACCGACCTGGAGGCATCGCTCTGCTTCAAGTGCCACACCAGTTACTACTGGGGCACCGGCACGACACCGGTTTCCCCGTCGGGCTTCACCTATACGACCGGGACGGCCGCGTTCACCCAGGGCAACGCGACGGTGACGGGCACCGGCACCACCTGGACGGCCGCCCACGTGGGCGCCAACATCAAGAACAATGCAAGTGGCGTCTGGTACAAGATCACCGGGCGTACGAGCAACACGTCCATCACCATCAGCCCGGTGGCCGCGGCGACGTCGGCGGCCAGCGCCTACACCATCCAGATGGCGGAGTCGGACGTGGCGAAGGAGTTCAACCCCGCCAACATGAGCTTCCACCCCATCCTGGCGTCTGCTTCGGGGAACCGCGGTGCGACTAACAACATCCTTCCGCCCTTCTCGAAGACGTCGCTGATGCAGTGCACCGACTGCCACGAGTCGGACGCCGGTACCGATCCCAATGGACCGCACGGCTCGGCCGCGAGGTTCATCCTGAAGGGCCCCAACACCACCTGGGACAGCACGCTCGCCACCACGTCGACCGGCATGCCGGCCGGCGCGTTCTGTGCCAACTGCCACCGGGCCGACTTCACGGGCAGCCGGTTCACCAGCGTCACCGAGCCGAAGGCCATCCACACCTACAGCAGCCACCGGACGGCCTGCTTCAACTGCCACGCGGCCGTCCCGCACGGCGGGCCGCGCATGGGCATTCTCGTCGCCCCCGCCGGTGCCACTTCGACGGTGGGCGGAAGCATCGCCGGGTGGGACACCGCCGCACCCTACTCGCAGCCACCCACCACGTCGAACAGGCTCTACCTGAAGTCGTACCCGGCGACCAACGCCGCCGACTGGTCGCAGACCAACTGCGGTTGCAACGGCACGGGCCACTGATCCACGCGGGGCGGCGGCCGGCCACACGGCTCGCCGCCGCCCTCCTTGCCCCCCACCCGAAGACCGGTTAGAGCGGACGGACCTTGCCGCGCCTCCTCTCCTTCCTTCGCTCGCCACGCCTCGCGCTCACGGTCATCGGCTTCCTGGCCATCTGGACCGGGGTGGGCGCCTGGGCTCCGTGGATGCAGCCGCAGGGGCCGGCCGCGCCCGCCTGGGCCGTCGCCGTCGGGCTCGCCCACCCGTTCACGTCCTGGCCCTTCCTCGCCGCCGTGGCGCTGCTCTTCGCGAGCACGCTGGCCTGCACCTGGGGCAAGCGCGCCCGCATCCTCGCCATCCGGAGGGGCGACTTCCCTCCCTCCGCGCTGCGCCTCCCTCCTCGCGACGGCGACGTCCGCGCCTTCCTGGCGGCCGAGGGGTTCCGTGGACAGGGGGAACTGCTCACCCGCTTCGCCCCGGCGCTCTGGGGCGGCTGGGTCTTCCACGTCGGGCTCCTCGTGCTCATCGCCGCCGTGCTGGTGCAGCACGCGTTCGCCGACTCGGGCGTCTTCGACCTCTCCGAGGGGGAGCGGGCCAGCCTGGCGGCCCACGGGACCGTCTTCGGCCGGGAGAAGGGGCCGCTCGCACGGGAGGCCCTGCCCGAGGTCGACGTGGCGCTCGCGAAGTTCGACCCGTTCCTCCACCAGGCGGGGTACTCCCGCGACCGGCTCTCCGAGCTCGAGGTGACGGTCCCGGGCGAGCCGCTTCGCACGGAGACCCTGGACCGCTCGGCGGGCATCCGTGCCGGCGACATCGAGATCTTCCAGGCCATCCCGTCGGGCATGGCCATCACGCTGGAGATCGCCGGAATGGGGATGCGCACGCTCCGGCTCCAGACCGAGGGGCCGCGCCGGGCCGCCGCCGAGGTCACCGATCCGGCCGGGATGCCGGCCCGCTTCGTCCTCGAGTCGGAGCAGGACATCGACGGGGCCGCCGGGACCGGCCGGATCCTCCTCTGGATGGAGGGGCGGGGAGAGCGCCGGGCGCTCGAGCCGGGCACCGCCTTCCCCTTCGGCGCGGGCCAGGCGCGCGTGGCCGGGGTCGGGCGCTGGGGACGCTTCACCTGGACCCGCACGCCCGGCCTCTCCGGCGTCTTCGCGGGCTTCATCGTCATCCTGGCCGGCTGCACCCTGCTCGCCTTCCCCGCCGGCGTGGCCCGGCTGGGCCGGGAAGGGGAGGGAAACGCCGCGGTCGTCTTCACCGTCCGGGGCGGGCCGGCCCTGGCCGCCGAGTGGGATCGAGCAGGCCCGCGGGCCTGAAGGGAGCACCGTGCAGAGCATCCTCTTCTGGAGTGCCGTCACCCTCTACGCGCTCGCGACCGTCGCCTGGTTCGCCTGGGCGGCGTTCGGGAAGGAGTGGGGCGCGAGCGCGGGCCGCGCCCTGCTCGCCCTCGGGCTCCTGCCACACGCCGGGTCGCTGGCCATGCGCTGGATCGAGGTGGGGCACGGACCGTACAACACGCGCTACGAGGTGATCTCGGCCGACACCTTCATCGTGGTGGCGGTCTGGCTGGTCGCCACCCTGGTGGCCCGGGGCCTGCGCGGCCTCGGGGTGTTCGTCGCGCCCTCCGCCTTCCTGCTCATGGGCTGGGCAGTGTCCAGTTTCGAGCTGAAGCGCGAGGTGCCCATCATCTTCAAGTCGTGGTGGCTCTTCCTGCACATCGGCTTCGCCAAGCTCTTCTTCGCGGCCATCCTGCTCGCCGCCGCCTGCGCCGCGGCGTGGCTCGTGAAGGATCGCAACCCGAAGGCGCTCTCCAGCCTTCCGTCGCCCGAGAAGCTCGACCTCTACGCGCACCAGTTCATGCTGATCTCGTTCCTCTTCCTGGGAGTGATGATCGCGGCCGGAGCCCTCTGGGCCCAGCAGTCGTGGGGGCGCTACTGGGGCTGGGATCCCATCGAGACGAGCGCGCTCGTCACCTGGATCGT
>DAIEMM010000108.1 GCA_027349605.1 Anaeromyxobacteraceae bacterium | reverse complement strand
GTTATATGAACCCAACGAGATCAATGACATGCGACCCGACGAACCTATCATCGACCTGCACACTCATTCTACCGCCTCCGACGGACAGTACGCCCCGTCCGAGGTCGCCGCAAGGGCGGCGAGGGCCGGCACGGTCGCCTGGGCGCTCACCGATCACGACACCGTTGCAGGGCTCGGGGAGGCCGCTGCGGCGGCGCGACGCCTGGGGATCCGGTTCGTTCCCGGGATCGAGCTGTCGGCCCTCCTCGACGAGCGGGAGGTCCACGTCCTCGGCCACTTCATCGACCCCGTCCATCCGGAATTGCGCGCCTTCGAGGACAAGCTCGCCGACCACCGTCGGGGGCGGGTCCGCCGGATCGTGGACCTCCTGGCCCAGAACGGCGTCTCGGTGACCGAGGCTGCCATCGTCGCCTGCAGCGGGGGCAAGACCATCGGCCGGCCTCACGTCGCCCGGGCCATGGTGGAGGCCGGGGCCGTGTCCACCGTCCGGGAGGCATTCGACCGCTACCTGGGGGACGGGCGCCCGGCTTACGTCGGGCGGTTCCGCCTCACCGCCGAGGAGGCAGTGGCGATGATCCGGCGGGCCGGCGGCGTCGCCACCCTGGCCCATCCAGGCCCCTCGAAGATCCATCCGAGGGAACTCGCCCGGCTCGCCGCCATGGGCTTCGACGGGGCCGAGGCGGACCACCCCGACCACCCGCGGGAGCAGGCGAAGAAGTTTCGCGAGGCGGCGACCGCGGCCGGGATGGTCTGCACGGCCGGAACCGACTACCACGGGGAGATCGTGGCTCCGGACCGCTTCCTGGGGACGTCGCGGATGGCGGCGGCGGACCTCGACCGCCTGGAAGCCCGCCGCGCCGGGACCGCCGTCGCCTCGCCCGTCTAGCCCCTGTAGAACTGCCCCAGCGAGAGGCGGGTCCAGTCCATGATCGGGGTGACCCAGATGCCGAAGACGACCGTGGCGGTGGCGAAGCCGGCCAGCATCCACTTGTACGACGTCGGGTAGGTGAACTCCGTCTCGGAGAGCGGCGCCTCGAAGAACATCGCCCGCAGGACGCGCGCGTAGTAGTAGAGCGCCACCGCGGTGTTGAGCGCCGCGATGATCGCGAGCACCGCATACCAGGTCCCGGTCGGGCCGGAGACCCGGTCGAGCACGGCCACGAAGAGCCAGTACTTGCCGGTGAACCCGATGGAAGGCGGCAGCCCGGTCAGCGCGAAGAGGAACACCGCAATCGACACGGCGGCCAGCGGCGCGCGGTGCCCCAGTCCCCGGAACTCGAAGATGGTGGGAGACCCGGTGAAGCGCTCCACCACGATCACGGCCAGGAAGGCTCCCAGGTTCATGATCAGGTAGGCGAGCATGTAGACCATGACCGCCTGCGTGCCCACGAAGGAGTTGGCCGCGAGCCCCATGAGCGCGTAGCCGGCGTGGGCGATGGACGAGTAGGCGAGGAGGCGCTTCAAGTTGGTCTGCGGGAGCGCCGTGAAGTTGCCGAGCGTCATGGTGACCGCGGAAAGCACGCCGATCACCGCCGGCAAGGGGACGTTCCCGACCGCCTCGGAGAGCCCCATCATCGAGCCGCGCACGTCGAGCGATCCCCAGAGGAGGCGGGCCGCCAGCGCGAACCCGGCCGCCTTGGGACCGGTGGAGAGGAAGGCGGTGAACGGGGTGGGGGCGCCCTCGTAGACGTCGGGCGCCCACATGTGCCAGGGCACCGCGGCGATCTTGTAGCCCACCCCGGAGGAGACGAGCACCACCGCGAGGATGAGGCCGAGCCGGTAGGGCAGGGTGGAGGGCACGCTCGCGATGGCCGACGCGAACCGGGTGATGTCGGTCGTGCCGAGCATGCCGTACAGGTAGCTCATGCCGAAGACCATCGCCCCGGAGGCCACGCCGCCGAAGATGACGTACTTCAGGGCGGCCTCGGCGGCCTTGCGATCCCCCTTGGAGTAGCCGGCCAGCGCGTAGCTCACCATCGAGACCAGCTCGATGGCCATGTAGATCATGAGCAGGTCGGTGGCGCTGGCCATGAGGAAGAGGCCGAGCACGATGGAGACCAGCAGGGCGAAGAAGGGGCCGATGCGGGACGGGGGATAGGCGCGGGACGGCCCGGCGATGAGCACGGTGAGCGCGCCGCCGGCCAGGAAGATCCACTTGAAGAAGTTCGCGAAGGCGTCGTTCGCGATCATCCCGTTGAAGAGCGACTGCGGCGTGCCGGGCTGGAGCGCGAGCAGCACCGCCGCGAGGCCGAAGACGGCCAGCGTGGCGGCGGAGAGCAGGCGGGCCCGGGACTCGCTCCTGCGCCAGGCGAGGTCGAGCAGGAAGAGCGCGAGGGTGCCGATGGTGAGCACCAGCTCGGGGCGGAACCACCCCGTGCTGCGCACGTTCTCGGCGACGAGGAAGGGCTGGATGTCCATCGTTCGGTCTCCGCCCTGCTACACCGGGCGCAGGTTCTGGATGAGCATCTGCAGCGCCGGGTTGATCGCGTGCAGGATGAACTGGGGGTAGAACCCGAGGAAGACCATGATGATCGCCAGCGGGTACAGGGTGAGCCGCTCGCGCCAGTTCACGTCGGGGAACCCGACGTAGGCCGTGTTGAGCTTGCCCAGGAAGACGCGCTGCATGGACCACAGGTAGTAGGCGGCGGTGATGATGACGGCGGTGGCCGAGATCACCGTGAAGGTCAGGTACACCGGGAAGCTGCCCGCCAGCACCATGACCTCCGGGATGAACCCGGCCAGGCCGGGGAGGCCGAGCGACGCCATGACGCAGAAGCCGAGGATCCAGCCCATCTTCGGTGCGGAGACGAGCAGGCCGCCGAGCCGGGACATCTCGCGGGTGTGGTAGCGGTGCTGCATCGAGCCGGCGATGAAGAACAGCATGCCGGTGATCAGACCGTGGGCCACCATGCCGAACACCGCGGCGTTGACCCCGAAGTCGGTGAGCGTCGCGATGCCGAGCATCACGCAGCCCATGTGGGCC
>DAIEMM010000099.1 GCA_027349605.1 Anaeromyxobacteraceae bacterium | reverse complement strand
TGGGTCGCCAGGTAGTACTGTCCCGCGTACGGGCACGGGGCGTCGGTGGGGATGAGGTCGTTCGTGACGTCGAAGACCCCCGCCGTGTGGCCGAGCAACTTCCGGATCGTGATGCCGTCCTTGTAGGGAATGGCGTGGCTGGCCGTGGCCGGAACGTAGGGCGTCGTCGTCCCCGGGATGTTCGCCGTGATGACGTCGTCGATGTCGAGGAGGCCTCGCTGGTGAAGGAGCATGATGGCCGCCGCGGTGAAGGTCTTCGTGTTGCTGGCGATCCGGAAGTGGATGCCGGGGCTCGCGTTCTCCATGCCGGTCGACGCGAAGGTGGCGCCGGCCGGGGTGGAGACGTAGAGAACCGCTCCTCCGGCGGACGGATACCCGATGCCCTCGCTGTAGGCAGCCCATTTCTGGGCGACCATCTGCTGGAGCGCGGCCTGGTGGTCCGGCTGGCTCGTGCCGCCGCACGCGCTCGCGGTCATCAGGGCGGCCACCAGGGCCACTCCTCCAAAGCCGTCCGGCTGCCTCATCGGTGATCCTCCCGGTCGTTCGAGGCAATGATTTGCAGGAAGCATGCCCCCATGAACGTCCGGTAACGGGCGGGAAGACCTTCCCGGCCGTGAACGGTGCGTACCCTGGGTCGAGGCCTACCCTCCGGCGAGCGTGACGTGGACGATGCGCTATCCTGCTGGCCGGAGGAGGCGCACATTGGGGGACATCGAGAAGCGTCGGGACAAGCGCTACCGCTACCGGATGCCCGCGGTCCTGGTGCGCGGCACGCGAGAAGTGCCGTTGCTCACCGGCGACGTCGGCTACCGGGGCCTCTTCCTCCGCACCGACGATCCTCCCCCGCTCCGGCAGCTGCTCCAGGTGAAGCTGAACCTGCCTCCGGAGAGCTCCCCCTTCACGGTGCACGCGATGGCCGTCTTCGTCGTGCCTGCGGGGACCCCGGGACGAGATCCGGGGGCCGGCCTCCAGCTCTATGCCGTGAGCGGAGAGGCCCGGCAGCGATGGGATCGGTTCGTCCAGTGGGTGGGGCAGAGCCATCCCGAGAGCCTCGAGACGCCCGTGAAGGCCGCGGCGCAGGCTCCCGACACCGTGAACCGGCAGTACCCCCGCATCCGCAGGGAGCTCTCGGTGAGAGCGCAGTCCATCCGGGACCTCCACCTCCTCGTGACCGAGGACGTCTCGCGCGGCGGCATGTTCCTGCGCACCGGGATCGACCTCGCGATCGGCTCGGAGGTCCGGCTGCTCGTCGCACACCCTCTGACGGGCCAGACGGTTGCGCTGGACACGGTCGTGCGGCGCCGGGTCGAGCATCCGCCGGACCGAGCCGGCCTCGGCGTCGAGCTCTTCGGCCTCGACGAGAAGCGGCGCGAGGAGTTCGCGGAGCTCGCCGGGCTCGACGAGGAACCGGGCGAGGAAGGCGTCGTGTACGTGGCGAAGGACGACCCCCTGCTCGCGTAGTGCACGGGTGCCTGGAGCCACGCCTGGCCCGGCTCGCTATCCCGGAGGCGCGAGGGCCGCCCGGCACACCCGGTTCCGGCCCGTCTGCTTCGCCTGGTACAGGGCCGCGTCGGCTCGCTGGAGCAACGTGTCCACCGTGTCGTCCGGTCCCAGCTCGGCCACGCCGAAGCTCGCGGTCACCGCCTCCTTCGGCCCGAGATGCGTGGCCGCCATGATGGAGCGGAGCTTCTCCGCCAGGCTGGCCGCACCCTCCTCGGAGGTCGCCGGCGCGATCACGGCGAACTCCTCGCCGCCCCAGCGAGCGACCGTGTCCGACTCGCGCACGCAAGACGAGAGGAGGTTCGCGGTGCGGACGAGCACCTGGTCCCCGGCCGGGTGGCCGAACGCGTCGTTCACCCTCTTGAAGTGGTCGATGTCGAGGATGGCGACCGAGAGTGCCTGCTGGTAGCGGCGCGCCCGGCTCAGCTCCCGGGACATCGCCTCGTTGAACCCCATCCGGTTGAGCACGCCCGTCAGGGCGTCCGTGTCGGCCCGGCGGGCCGCCTCCCGGGCGCGCCCCTCCGCCTCGCGCCGCTTTCCCGTGATGTACGACTCCGCGCTCAGCTGCCGCTGCAGCGCCACGAAGTAGGTCAGGACGACGGAGCAGAGAAGGAGCGTGATGACGATGCCGAGGAGGCGGTTGGCGACCTGGGTCCTCTCCTTCTTGAAGACGACGAGCGACCAGTCGGAATGCGGGATCGGGAGACGAACGGCGACGTGCTTCCGGCCGCCCAGGGACACCCACTCCGTCCCGGTGACCTCGCGATCCAGGAGGGTCGAGGACGTGCCCGGGTCCGGAGCCGATGCCACCCCGCCCGTGCCACGACCGGGGGGGTCCCAGAGCCTTCCGCCCGTGCCGGCTCCTCGACTCGCGACCACGATCCGGCCGTCGGCCGAGACGATCATGGCGTCGTCGACTCCCGCCGGCCCGAGCTGGTCCGCGGCCAACCTGTCCTTCACCACCGCGACCGCCACCACCCGCCCCGAGGCGTCCCGGACCGGCTCGCTGGCGTAGTACCCGGGAACGCGGCTCACGAGTCCTACCCCGACGAACCGGCCCGGCTTCCCGTCTCGTGCCGCCTCGAAGTACGGTCGCCTGCCGAAGCTCCTCCCGAGAAAGCTGTCCGGCTCGTGGCGATTCGAGGCGGCGATGGTCCTGCCCGACGGATCGAGCACGTAGACGACGGCATCGTTCGACGCCAGGGCGAGCGCGTCCACGACGCCGTCGAGGCTGGAGCCGTCGATCCCGGCCTCCGTGACGTGATAGCGCTCAAGCAGCGCGGCGAGGGACCGCGCGCTCCGTTCGGCACCCCGCGCCTCCGTCATCAGGTGGTCGAACGTCTGCGAGGCCGACGACTCGGCTTCCTGCACCGTGTCGCGCTCGTGGAGCCGCCCGAGCCTGTCCGTGAAGAGCCAGCCTCCGGCCAGGAGCGCGACGATGGAGGACGACATCGCCCAGAACAGGATGCGCTTCTTGCGCAGGGCGCGCCCCTTGGGGTCGAAGGACACCGCCAGCGCCCAGATGGAGAGCGCCATCCCGCTGATCAGCAGTCCCCGGACGAGCTGGATGGGGACCCCGGTCCACCGCAGGAACCCCGCTGGGCTTGGCCAGCTCCCGGTGAGGAACGGGGCGGACGGGACGACGAGCCCGGCGGTCACGCCGAAGGCCACGAAGAAGGCTCCGCCGGATGCGCGGGCACGCCAGGAAGCCTCGCCCCCGCCGAGCTCCTCCGTCCGGGAAG
>DAIEMM010000079.1 GCA_027349605.1 Anaeromyxobacteraceae bacterium | reverse complement strand
CCAGAGGCAGAAGCTGCTCGGGAAGGGCGGGTCGGTGCTCGATCTCGGGGCGGCGCCGGGGGGGTTCCTCCAGGTCCTCGCCGAGGTGGTCGGGCCGAGGGGCATCGCCGTCGGGGTGGACATCGTCGAGATCCGGCAGCTCGGGAAGCCCTGGGTGAAGACCGCGGTCCTCGACCTGCTGGCCCCCGACGCCCTCGATCGCATCCATGAGCTCCACCCCGGACGCTTCGACCTCGTGACGAGCGACATGGCGCCGAAGACCATCGGGGTGAAGTTGACCGACGAGGCGAGGTCGCTCGAGCTCTCCCGCATGGCGCTGGCGATCGCGGGGGACACCCTGAAGCTGGGTGGGTCCTTCGTGGTGAAGGTCTTCATGGGAGGCGACTTCCCGATCTTCCAGAAGGAGGTCCGCGCCCGGTTCGGCAAGGTGGACGTGGTGCGTCCGGAGGCCACGCGCGAGCGCAGCTTCGAGGTCTTCGTGGTGGGGCGCGGCTTCCGGGGCGGTAACCATGCGTGACGACGAGAAGGACACATCGAGCAAGGTCCCGGAGGTCACCTTCCTCTTCTGGGTGATCAAGATCGCGGCGACCACGCTCGGCGAGACGGGCGGGGATGCGGTGTCGATGTCGCTGGGACTCGGATACCTGGTCGGAACCGCGATCTTCGCCGGGATCTTCCTGGTGGCGGTGGCGGTCCAGATCCGGGCCCGACGATTTCACCCCGCCCTGTACTGGACCACGATCATCGCCACCACCACCGTGGGGACCACCCTCGCCGACTTCGCCGACCGCTCGCTGGGGATCGGCTACGCCGGAGGCTCGGCCCTGCTCCTGGCGCTCCTGATCGCCTCGCTCGCCGTCTGGCAGCGGACGACGGGCTCGGTGTCCGTCGCCTCGGTGAGCTCCCCGCGTGCGGAGCTGTTCTACTGGGTCACCATCATGTTCTCGCAGACGCTGGGCACCGCGCTGGGAGACTGGGTCGCCGATGGCGCCGGACTGGGCTACCGAGGGGGAGCGCTCCTGTTCGGCGGGTTGCTCGCCGTGGTCGTCGCCCTCTTCGCCTTCACGAGGATCTCCAGGACCGTGCTCTTCTGGCTCGCGTTCGTGCTCACCCGGCCGCTGGGAGCCGTGCTGGGAGACCTGCTGGACAAGCCCGTGAGTGCGGGGGGACTGGACCTGAGTCGCGTCGGGGCGTCCGCCGTGCTCCTGGGCTGCATCGTCGCCCTCGTCGCACTCTTCCCGCAGCGGGCGGGCCGCGCGGCCCACTGAGCCTTCAGGACACCCGCAACCTCGCGAAGTGGCGCTTGCCGACCTTCACCAGGTACTCGCCGGCGGCGAGCGGCGCCTTCGGATCGGTGGCCCGCTCCCCGTTCACGGTGACGCCCCCCTGGGCCACGAGCCTCCGGGCCTCGCTGCGGGAAGCGGCGAGCCTCGCGTCGGCGAGCGCGGCGGCGAGCGGCAGGGAGGCCTGGCCGCCGAGCGACAGCGCCACCTCGGCGACGTCCTCCGGCGTCTCGCGCCGGGCGTGCACCTGCTCGAAGTGGGCCTCGGCCGCCCGCGCCGCCGCCGCGCCGTGGAAGCGCTCCACGATCTCCATGGCGAGCGCCACCTTGGCCGCCTTCGGATGGCCCGCCTTCAGCGCGGCGATCTCGGCGCTGGTCCGGCCCGAGAGCAGCTCGTAGTAGCGCCACATGAGGTCGTCGGTGACCGACATGAGCTTGCCGAACTGGTCCTCGGGGGGGTCGGCCACGCCCACGTAGTTGCCGAGCGACTTCGACATCTTGTCGCCGGCGATCTTGCCGGTGGCCGCATCGAGCTTCGCGTCGAGACCTTCCAGGATGGGGCCGGTGAGGACGATCTGCGGGGTCAGGCCGTACTGGTTCATGAGCGCGCGGCCCACCAGCAGGTTGAAGAGCTGGTCCGACGAGCCGAGCTCGATGTCGCACTTCAGGGCCACCGAGTCGTAGCCCTGCGCGAGCGGGTAGAGGAACTCGTGGATCGAGATGGGCGTGTTGCCGGTGTAGCGCTTCCGGAAGTCGTCGCGCTCCAGCATGCGGGCCACCGTGTGGCGGCTGGCCAGCCGCACCACGTCGGCGAACGTCATCGGGCCGAGCCACTCGGAGTTGAAGCGGACCTCGGTCTCGGCCGGGTCGAGGATCTTGAAGACCTGCTTCTTGTAGGTCTCGGCGTTCCCGAGGATCTGCTCGCGGGTGAGCGGGGGCCGGGTGGCGTTCCGGCCGGTGGGGTCGCCGATCATCCCGGTGAAGTCGCCGATGAGGAAGATGACGGTGTGGCCGAACTGCTGGAACCGGCGCATGCGGGAGATGAGCACGGTGTGGCCGAGGTGGAGGTCGGGCGCGGTGGGGTCGAAGCCCGCCTTCACCCGGAGCGGAACGCCGCCGTCGTAGGCCTTCTGGAGCCGTTCGCGCAGGTCCTTCTCGACGTGCAGGTCCACCATCCCGCGGGTCACCTCGCGGAACTGCTCGTCGGGGGTGGCGCTGCGCAGCCTCGGGTCGACTGGTGCCATCGTCACTGCTCCTCGTCCTTCTCCTGGACCCGCTCGATGGAGCGGGCCTTGCCGGTCGCGTCGTCGACGTCCACGAGCGCCCCCTGCAGCCACACGTCCCGCCTCGCCGGCTCGAACTGGACCGGGCGCTGCGAGAGGAAGCGCTCGAGCACCAGCTCCTTCTTCACGCCGATGACCGAGTCCCAGGGGCCGCACATCCCCACGTCGGTGATGAAGGCGGTGCCGCCGGCGAGCACGCGGGCGTCGGCGGTCTGGACGTGGGTGTGGGTCCCGAGGACGGCCGAGACCCGGCCGTCGAGGTACCAGCCCATGGCGTTCTTCTCGCTGGTGGCGTCGCAGTGCATGTCCACGAGGATGCAGGTGCATCCCTGGGCCCGGAGCTCCGCCACCAGCCGGTCGGCGGTGCGGAACGGGTCGTCGAGGTCCTTCATGAAGACCCGGCCCTCGAGGTTCAGCACCCCGAGCTTGCGCCCGTCGGGGGTCTCCACCACGGCGTGCCCGCGCCCGGGAGCGCCCTGGGGGTAGTTGGCGGGGCGCAGGAGCTTCGAGCCCCTGGCCTCGAGGTAGGGAACGATGTCCCGCTTCGACCAGATGTGGTTGCCGCTCGTCAGGAGGTCGACCTCGGCGGCGAGCAGCTCGTCGGCGGTCTCGGGGTTCACGCCCACGCCGTTGGCGGCGTTCTCCGCGTTGGCCACCACCAGGTCCACCCCGTGGCGCGTGATGAGGCGCGGCACGAGCCGCTTCACGGCCGTGCGGCCGGGCTTTCCGAAGACGTCGCCGAGGAAGAGGAGCTTCAAGGGGGCGGGATCTCGCTCACGCGTCCGCCACCCTGTCAACCGGGTCCGTTGCCGGAAAGGAGCAGGCGCGACGGCGTGACCACCACGTCGAGCCGGGAGTCGTGCGGCTCGGTGGGAACGCGGTCGACCACCTGCTCGTCGAAGGCCACGCCGACCCGGGCCGCGCCGGGCCGGAGCCGGGAGAGCGTGGCGTCGTAGTGTCCCCGTCCGCGTCCCAGCCGCCCACCGCCGGCGTCGAAGGCCACGCCGGGGACGACGACGAGGTCGATGGCGTCGAGGGGGAGGGGGGGCGCGGAGCGCGGAGGCTCGAGGGCCCGGGCCGGGCCGGAGACCAGCTCGGAGGCGGCGCAGGCGGCGAACTCCATGGCCGGGCCGGCGGCGGCGACGCGGGGCCAGGCAACCCGCTTGCCCGCCGCCAGGGCGAGCCGGGCGAGCTCGGCGGTGTCCACCTCCGCCCCCAGCGGCGCGTGGAGCGCGACGGTGCGGGCCCGTTGCCAGGCAGGAAGGGAGGCGAGGCGGGCCGCGATAGCGCGGGAGCCGGCCTCGCGGATCTCCGGGGGGAGGGCGGCACGAACCACGAAGAGCCGCGCCCGGAGGGCGGCCTTCTCGGCGATGGCGGAGGTCGTGGACACGAAAAAAAGCCCCCCGCGCAGGCCGTGTGGCTCGGTTGCTTGGACCTGTATTGCTACAGGTGGGGCACTTCGAAGTTCCGCGCGTAGGCTTCTCCCTTGAAACACGGGAGCTTGCACATGAACGAAACCAGGTGCTCCTCTTTGTTCGGAGTCGGCCCAAACGACTCGAAGCCAATCACGAACCCAGCAGGGGGCAGATCGATAGGGCGAAAGAGCAATAACCTCCCGAAATCACGAGAAGTTTGATGACTTGATCGTAGGGGCCGCACGCTCCGGTGTCAAGCGATACCGAGGAAATCGACCCGGTGCGGTCCGCACCGGACTCAGGGAGCGGCCAGTGCCTCGCGGACCCGCCGGACGGCCCCCGGTATCACCCGGAGTGCGTGTTCGACGTCCGCGTCGGCGCTGCTCCACCCCAGCGAGAGGCGCAGCGTCGCCCGCGCCTCGTCGGCGGTGAGCCCCATGGCCGAGAGCACGTGCGACGGCGTGGTGGAGCCGGACGTGCAGGCCGCCCCGGCACTGGCGCAGATCCCCTCCAGGTCGAGCGCCATGAGGAGCGCCTCGCCGTCGGCGCCCGGGAAGGTCACGGAGAGCGTGTTGGGCAGGCGCGGGGCACCGGCGCCGTTCACGCGCGTGCCGGGGAGGGCCGCGAGGAGCCCGGACGCGAGCCGGTCGCGCAGGGAGCGGAGCCGCTCGCCTTCCGCCGCCAGCGAGGCCGCCGCCGCCTCGAGGGCCGCCCCCATCCCGGCGAGCCCGGGCAGGTTCTCCGTGCCGGCCCTCCGCCCGCGCTCCTGGTGCCCTCCGGCGATGGGCGCGAGGCGCACGCCGGGGGAGATCCAGAGGGCGCCGGCCCCGCGGGGACCGCCGAACTTCTGGCTGGTCACCGCGGCGAGGTCGGCACGGAGGGCCGGGAGGTCGACGGGGATCTTCCCGGCCGCCTGCACGGCGTCGCAGAGGAGGAGGGCGCCGGCGGCGTGCGCGAGGTCGGCCGCCTCCACCACGGGCTGGACCACCCCGGTCTCGTTGTTGGCGAGCATGCAGCAGACGAGCGCCGTCTCCGGCCCCATCGCGTTCCCGAGGGCCTCGAGGTCGACGACGCCGTCGGGGTCCACCGGGACCACCTGGACCGGGGTGCCGTGGAGGGAGAGCTCCCGGGCCAGGTCGAGCACGCAGGGGTGCTCGACCGCCGTGACGACGAGGCCGGTCCGCCCCCCCGGCGCCGCCGCCAGGGCGCCGCGGACGGCGAGCGTCGCCGACTCGGTGGCCCCCGACGTGAAGACCAGGTCGCGGGGGTGGATCCGGAGAGCCGCAGCGACCCGGGCGCGCGCCTCGTCGAGGACGGCCCGGGCGTCCCGCCCGGCGGCGTGCACCGAGGAGGGGTTGCCGAAGGTCCGCAGGGCGCGCAGGACCGCCGCCTCGGCCTCGGGCCGGACCGGCGTGATGGCGTTGTGGTCGAGGTAGGTCACACCAGCCGCCGGGGGCGGGTGCCCTCGGCGTCGAACTCGCGCAGGAACGAGTGGAACACCCGACGCAGCATCCTGCGCCGCGCGGCCGGGGTCATCCTCTTCACCGGAAGTCGCGCGCCGGCCATCGACCCGTGTCCGCCGGCGGTGCCGCCCTCCCGCTCGATCACCTCGCGGATCATCTTCCCCGCGTTCATGCGCCGGTCGCGGGTGCGCACCGAGAAGTAGAGGCTGCCGCGGTACTCGCCCACCGCGAGCGACCATTTCACGTCGCCCATGGAGAGGAAGCGGTCGGCCACCTCGGCGACCAGGTCGGGGTAGTAGACCCT
>DAIEMM010000059.1 GCA_027349605.1 Anaeromyxobacteraceae bacterium | reverse complement strand
CGACCGGGCCACGCTGACGGCGGCGAAGGGCACCATCGTGCCGCAGCCGGGCCTGGAGCTCGCGCCCCGCAAGAAGAAGGAGCCCAGCCCTTGACGACGCCGGTTCTCGAGGCCATCGGTCTCGTGAAGAGTTACCGGGGCCGGAAGGTCGTGGACGGCGTCTCGTTCCGGGTGGCCCCGGGCGAGGTGGTGGGGCTCCTCGGCCCGAACGGAGCCGGCAAGACCACGAGCTTCAACATGGTGGTGGGGCTGGTCCGTCCCGACGCCGGCACGGTTCGCCTCGGCGACGAGGACCTGACGCGGCTGCCCATGCACCTGCGGGCCCGGCGCGGAGTGGGGTACCTGCCGCAGGAGGCCTCGATCTTCCGCAAGCTCACCGTCCGCCAGAACTTCACGGCGGTGCTGGAGGCGCTCGGCAAGGGGCGCGCCGAGCGGGATCGCCGCGCCGACCAGCTGCTCGAGGAGTTCCACCTCGGCACGGTGGAGGAAAGCCTGGGCGAGCAGCTGTCCGGGGGCGAGCGCCGCCGTGCCGAGGTGGCGCGTAGCCTGCTCAACGACCCGCGCCACATCCTCTTCGACGAGCCCTTCGCCGGGGTGGACCCCATCGCCGTGGGCGAGCTGCAGAGGCTCATCGGTTCGCTCCGGACCCGGGGCATCGGGGTGCTCCTCACCGACCACGCGGTGCGCGAGGCCCTCGGCATCTGCGACCGCGCCTACATCCTCTCCTCCGGCCAGATCCTGGAGGAGGGCTCCCCCACCCACATCGCCGGCAGCACCCGGGCCCGGGCCGTCTACCTGGTCGACAAGTTCCGGCTCGACGACGACCACCGCCCGGAGGCCCGCCCATGAGCCTCGAGCTCCGGCAGCATCTCAAGATGACGCAGCAGCTGGTGATGACCCCCCAGCTGCAGCAGGCCATCAAGCTCCTCCAGCTCTCCCGGCTCGAGCTGGTGGACCTCATCCGCACCGAGATCAACGAGAACCCCCTCCTCGACGAGGCCCCGGAGCAGGACGAGCGCGCCGACGGCGCCAGCCCCGCCGAGGCCAGCCTGGAGCGGCTCGAGCCGGCTCCCAAGGAGGTCGAGAAGGCCGAGGAGGTGAAGGGCGAGGAGGGGAGCAACGAGATCGACTGGGACCAGTACCTCGATCACTACCAGTTGCAGGGGCACACCGCTCCCTCCAACAAGAACATGGGGGACGAGGACCTCCCCGGCTACGAGGCCAGCCTCACCCGCAAGGGAGACCTGGTCGACCACCTCGTCTGGCAGATGCGCCTCTCCGCGTTCACGCCGGAGGAGGAGCAGGTGGCCATGCTCATCATCGGGAACCTCGATCCCGACGGCTACTTCCGCATGCCCGCGGTGGAGGGCGAGGACGACGACTCGGCGGTGCGCGACCCGCTGGTGCGGGTGGCCTTCGAGGCCGGGGTGGGCATCGAGTTCGCCGAGCAGGTGCTGAGGAAGGTGCAGGTGCTCGACCCGCCCGGCGTGGCCGCCCGGGACCTGCGCGAGTGCCTGCTCCTGCAAGCCCGCCAGCTCAACGCCGACCTGCCCGAGGTGGTGGCCATCGTCGAGTCCCACCTCAAGCACCTCGAGTCGAAGAACTACGCGGCCATCGCCCGCGACCTCAAGATCCCCATCGAGCAGGTGGTGAGGGCGGTGAAGGTCATCTCCGCCTTCGAGCCCAAGCCCGGCCGCGCCTACACCAGCGAGGAGGCGCAGTACATCACCCCGGACGTGCACGTGCAGAAGGTGGGCGACCGCTACGTCACCGTGCTGAACGACGACGGCCTCTCCAAGCTGCGCATCTCGGGCATGTACCGGCAGGCCCTGAAGAACGGCAGCGCCGGCGCCGCAAAGGAGTACATCCAGGACAAGCTGCGCAGCGCGGTCTGGCTCATCCGTTCCATCCACCAGCGGCAGCGCACCATCTACAAGGTCACCGAGTCGATCGTGAAGTTCCAGAAGGACTTCTTCGACAAGGGCATCGCCTACCTGAAACCCCTCATCCTCCGCGACGTGGCCGAGGACATCGGCATGCACGAGTCCACCGTGTCGCGCGTCACCACCAACAAGTACGTGCACACGCCGCAGGGCATCTACGAGCTCAAGTTCTTCTTCAACTCGGCCATCGCACGCACCGGTGGTGACGAGATCGCGAGCGAGGCGGTGAAGAACCACATCAAGCAGATCGTCGCGGCCGAGGATCCGAAGCGCCCCCACTCGGATCAGAAGATCGTCGAGCTCCTGAAGGGGCAGAACATCGAGATCGCCCGGAGGACGGTTGCCAAGTATCGAGAAGTGCTGGGCATTCTTCCAAGCTCGAAGCGGAAGAAGTTCTTCTGATCTGGTATTATGGCGGAAGAACGCATGACGCTTCCGGCGACATGCAGTTCGTCGGCCGCGGACCTGCCGGTCCCCTTCGCGAGGAGGATTCCGGCAAGGCGCGGCCGATTCATTTTCGCATCCCGCGCAGCATCCAGGAGGACACGATGCAGGTGAACATCACGTTCCGGCACCTCGAGCCCACCGAAGCATTGAAGGCCCACGTGAAGGACAAGGTCGCCCACATCCAGCGCTACATCGACCGGCCCAGCGAGGCCCACGCCGTGCTCCACCTGGAGAACCTGTCGCACCACGCCGAGATCACCATGAAGGCCGGGCCGTTCTCGGTGCGGGGGCGGGGGAAGTCGGAGGACATGTACGCCTCCATCGACGCCGCCGCCGACAAGATCGAGCGGCAGCTGAAGAAGCACAAGGAGCGGGTGCGCAACCACAAGGCCACCCTCATCCCCAAGGACTGGGCCCCGGTCGACATCCGCCACGACGTCCTCGACGAGCCGAAGGACGCCCCGTCGGCTCGGGTGGTCTCGACCTCGAAGTTCCAGGCCAAGCCCATGTCGCTCGACGAGGCCATCGTGCAGATGGACCTCCTGAACAGCCGCTTCTACGTCTTCCAGGACGAGAAGAGCCGCGGCATCAACGTGGTCTACCGCCGCGACGACGGGAAGCTGGGCGTCATCGAGGCCAAGCCCGCGTAGCCGGTCCCGCGATCCACGGCCCCCGACCGCCCGCGTTCCTTGAATCGCGCGGGCGGCCATGCTAGCCGGTGGCTGGTGCACATCGCCGACATCCTGCGTCCCGGCTGCGTGGTCGCCGAACTCTCCGGAGCGTCCGTCGCCTCGGTCCTCGCCGAGCTGGCGAGGCCGGTGGCGGCGATGGCCGGCCTCGACGCGGGGACGCTCTCCGCCGGGCTGCTGGCCCGGGAGAGGCTCGGCTCGACGGGCATCGGCGAGGGGGTGGCCGTGCCGCACTGCAAGGTGCCGGGGCTCGGCTCGCTCACCGCCGCCATGGGCCGCAGCCGGGAGGGGGTCGACTTCCGCGCCCTCGACGGGAAACCCACCCGCCTCTTCGTGGCGCTCTTCGCGCCGGAGCGGGCCGGGGCCGAGCACCTCCAGGCGCTGGCGCGGGTGAGCCGGCTGCTCAAGCGGCCGGAGTTCCGCAAGGCCCTGCTCGAGGCGCCCGACGCCGACGGCATGTACCGGCTGGTCGTCGACGAGGACGGGCGGCTGTAGGGCGACGCCGGCCGCCTCGCGGGTCCGTCCGTGGTGCCGGCGCCCGGGGGTGGGCCTCGCCGCCGGGGGCGCTGGTCCTCGCGGCGCGTGCCGCGTCGGCGGGGAACTCGTATCGCCGCTGCGGAGGCGCCCCGCGTCGAGGCCACCCCGGGCGCCTGGCGGAAGGTCGGTCCCGCGAGGCGCCGCTCGCGGATCCCCACGATGCACGATCGATCGGGTCGCCTTCGGCCCGTGCCGTCTCAGCCGGCGCGGGCGCCCCTCGGAGCGGCGCCTTCGCAGCGGCCTCGCGACCATTCACCCAGCGCGAATCCAGCCAGCCGCGAGGACCAGCGCCGTGGAGAGGGGCGGCCCGGCGTCCGGCGGCAGACGTGATCCCGGAACGAAGGCGCCCCGGGTCGAGCGGGTCACCGAGGGGCTTCCGCGCCCTCGTCCCGCCCGCGCCTCCCACACGTCGGATGATGCCCGCTCTTGAGGCCGCACCCGGAGCAGGCGGACCGCCCCCGCCCTCGCCGCTCGTGGATGCGCGCGTCGAGCCAGGCGGAGCGGGCTGCGTCG
>DAIEMM010000044.1 GCA_027349605.1 Anaeromyxobacteraceae bacterium | reverse complement strand
GACGCAGGCGGCCCGCTTCTCGAACTCCTTCCCGTCGGCCTCGGTCCACCAGTCGCGCAGGTTGCCCTTCGCGTCGAACTGCCGTCCCTCGTCGTCGAAGCCGTGGATGAGTTCGTGCCCGACCGTGCCACCGGTGTTCCCGTACCCGGGGGCGAGGTCCATCTTCGGGTCCCAGAGCGGCGGCAGCAGCACGCCGGCCGGGAAGTTCATGTCGTTCATCGACGGGTTGTAGTAGGCATTCACCGTGGGTGGCGTCATGCCCCACTCGGCCCGGTCCACCGGCTTGCCGATCTTCGCGAGCTCCCGCCGGGTCTCGAAGGCGGAGGCCCGCTCCACGTTGCCGGCGAAGTCGTCCCGCTTCACCACCACCGCGGAGTAGTCGCGCCACCTCTCCGGGTAGCCGATCTTGTTCCTCATCGCGGCGAGCTTCTCGTGGGCCGCCCGCTTCGTTTCCGGGGCCATCCAGTCGAGGGCGTCGATGCGCCTCGCCATCGCGGCCTGGACGAACTTCACCATGGCGTCGGCGTCGGCCTTCACCGACGGAGGAAAGACCTTCGCGACGAACACCTGGCCCAGCGCCTCGCCCAGGTCGGCGTCGGTCCAGCGCACGCAGCGCTTCCAGCGAGGGGCCAGCTCCTTCGCCCCGCGGAGCGTGGCCGAGTAGAAGGCGAAGCTGGCCTTCTGGAAGGGAGCCGAGAGGAACGGCGAAGCCGCGCGGACCCGGTGCCAGCGAAGGTAGGTCTTCCAGGCGGAGAGCGGCTCCTTCGAGAGCTGGCGGTCGAGCTCGGCGATGAAGGCTGGCTCGGCGACGTTCACCCAGGGCGATGCCGGCGCGCCGGAGGCGGCCAGGTAGTCGGCCCAGCGGAAGGCCTTCGCCCCCTGCACCAGGCTTTCGGTGGGGGTCCGGTGCCAGATCTTCCTCGGGTCGCGCTTCTCCACCTTGGTGAGCGACGCCCGCGCGAGCGCCGTCTCGATGCGCATCACGGTGCGCGCGCCCTCGGTGGCCTTCTTCACGGGCAGGCCGGAGAGGCGCAGGGACTCGGCCACGTGGGCCAGGTACTTCTTCCGGATCTCCTTCGAGCGGGCGTCGTCCTTCAGGTAGTAGTCGCGGTCGGGGAGCCCGAGGCCGCCGGCCGTGACCCAGGCCACCACGTCCTCCGAGTTCTCGAAGGACTGCTCGCTCCCGAACCCGAAGAGCATCCCTCCGTCCACCGTCAGGTGGAGCCGGGCCACGAGCTTCGCGATCTCGGCCTTCGACCTCAAGGCGTCGATGGCGGCGAGATCGGCGGCGATGGGCTTCGCGCCGGCCGCCTCGACGGCCTTCTCGTCCATGCAGGCGTGGAAGAAGTCGCCCACCTTGCGCTCGGAGACCGTCCGCTCGGCGTCGGGCCTGGCGGCCGCGGTCTCGAGCAGGCCCCAGAGGAACTGCTGGTTCTCCGTGGCGGTCTTCCCGTAGACGTCCCAGGAGGTCTGGTCGGGTGGGATGGGGTTCTTCCGCTGCCAGCCGCCGCAGGAGTAGGCGTAGAAGTCGACGCAGGGGTCGACCGAGCGGTCCATGGCCGCCGGGTCGAGTCCCGGCGTGTAGGGAAGCTCGGTGGTGGGGCGGTCGGTGGCGAGGAGGGAGAGGGCGAGGAGGGCGACGGCCGGTGAGGTCATGGCCGGCTAGCTTATGCCGGGTTCGCCTCCGGCGCCGCATGGGCCTTCCGGTACCGGGAGAGCTCGCGAACCGTGTGGACGGGCTCCTCGAGCAGGGTCGAGAGGTTGGCCAGGATGGCCCGCACCACCCCCTGCTCGCACTCGGCGTCGAAGCGGATCTGCTCGTCGAGCCAGCGGTCGAGCCACTGCGGATCGGGGAGGCGGCTCTGCACGGTGTCGCGCGGGAAGAGCTCCCTGTTGACGTGTAGGTTGGTGGGGTGGAGGGGCTTGCCGGCCCGTCCGCCGCTGGCCATCAGGACGCCCACGCGGGAGAAGGCGCGGCGGGCCTCCTCGCCGTCCCTCTCGATCGCCCGCCGCATGTACTTGAGGTAGGCGCCGCCGTGGCGGGCCTCGTCCCGGGCGATGAGGCCGTAGATCGTCCGCAGCACCGGCTCGGCGTGCCATTCCGCGGCGCGGCGGTACCACTGCGTGAGCCGCAGCTCCCCGCAGAAGTGGAGCATGAGGGTCTCGAGCGGCGGCGCCGGGTCGAACGGGAAGCGGACCGCCTGCAGCTCCTCCTCGGTGGGGACGAGCCCGGGGCGGAAGCGGCGCAGGTACTCCATGAGCACGAGCGCGTGCTTCTGCTCCTCGTAGAACCAGATCGACATGAAGGCCGAGAAGTCGGCGTCCCCGGCGTTGTCGCGCAGGAACATCTCGGTGGCGGGGAGGGCGGCCCACTCGGTGATGGCGTTCATCTTCACCGTGAGCGCCTGCTCGTCGGAGAGCAGCGCCGGGTCGAAGGCATCCCAGGGAACGCCGGTGGCGAGGCTCCAGCGAGCCTCCTCCAGGGAACGGAACAGTTCGGGGTAGAGCATGAGGGGTGAGGTAATCCGGGCGTGTCTCCGTCGTGTCACCGATGCGGTATATGAGATTTGCCATGAAACCCCCGGTCCAGGAGTTCCTCTCCTCCCGCCGCATCGCGCTGGTCGGCTTCTCCCGGAATCCGAAGGACTTCAGCAGGATGCTCGACGCGCAGTTCCGGGCGCGCGGGTACGAGGTCGTGCCGGTCCATCCGGAGGCGACCGAGGTGGACGGTCGCCGGGCCTTTCCTCGCGTCGGCGCCATCGACCCGGCCGTCGAGGCAGCGCTGCTGCTGGTCCCGCCCGCCCAGGCGGAGGCGGTGGTCCGCGACTGCCTCGACGCGGGCGTGCGACGGGTCTGGTTCCACCGGGGAGGCGGAAAGGGGAGCGCGACTCCGGAGGCGCTCGCCCTCTGCGCCGCGCGCGGCGTCACACCCGTCCAGGGCCTGTGCCCCATGATGGTGCTGCCCGGTGCCTCCTGGCCGCACCGCCTTCACGGGTGGTTCCGGGGGGATGGCGGCTGAAGCCGAGATACCGCCCGAGATCGCGTCGGGTGAACGCGGGACAAGGGGAAATCGCATGTGTGTACCAGGATCCCCTGGTAGGCAGGACCTTGCCCGCTCGGTAGATTTCCCCACATGGAAGGGCCGTTCTCCAGCGTGTCGTCGAAGGTGGGTCGCGTCGCGACCTACGTCGCCGCGCTGGCCCTCGCCTCGTGCACCGCGTCCGCCACCACCGGCGACCAGCCCGACTTCGCCGTCCGTGACGTGGCGGTGGTCCTCCGCTCGAGCGAGCCGTTCACGCGTGCCGCCGACTTCCCGGCGCGCGTGGAGAGCACGCTCGAGGCGGCCCTCGAGTACTGGGGCGGGAGCTGGGACGACCTGGCGGGCAGGTCCATCACCTTCGAGGGAAGCCAGACCGTCACCTGCGGGAATCACTCCGGGGCGTTCGGGTGCTTCGACGGCGACATCCGTCTCAGCACGCGCGACCCGGCCTTCCCGTTCTCCTGCGTCGAGCAGACCGTCCTCGTGCACGAGGTCGGCCACGCGGTCATCGGGGACGCGTCCCACCAGGACCCGCGCTGGATGGACTTCGAGGCCCTGATGTCGAGGCTGAACGGCCGCCGCGGCTACACGGCGAACGGAGAAGCCGACTGCCAGCTCTTCATCTCGGTGTGGCAGCACCCTCCGGACCGCTGACCGGCGCCAGGCCGCGCCCGTCAGTCGTCCGGGTAGAGCAGGTCGAGGTCGTAGTGGGCGAGCTTCTCGTCGGTCGCCCCGGACCTCTCCCACTCCCGCATCCCGGGCAGGGCGAGCAACGCGCGCAGGTACTCCCCGGCCGGCCCTCCCGGGGCCACCCCGTAGGTCTGGAAGCGGAACGCCACCGGCGCGTAGAACGCGTCGGCGATGCTGAAGGTCCCGAAGAGCAGCTCGCCCCTCGCGCCGAAGCGCGATCGGGTGTCCGTCCAGATGCGTTCCACCCGCGCGATGTCCTGCAGGAGCTCCTTCGAGCGCCGGCGATGGGGCCGGCGCCCCCGGACGTCCATCGTCATCTGGGAGCGCAGCGCCATGAACCCGGAGTGCATCTCGGCGGAGATGCAGCGGGCCCAGGCGCGGGCCACCGGGTCGGCGGGCCAGAGCCCGGGGTGACGCTCGGCCAGGTACTCGGAGATGGCGAGCGAATCCCACACCAGGACCTCCCCGTCGGCGAGCACCGGGACCCGGCCGGCCGGGAGGCGCCCGAGGCGGGCGGCCTTGCCGGGGTCGTCCTGCAGGGAGACGAGCTCCTCCTGGAAGGGGATGCCGCCCTGGCGAAGGACGAGCCACGGGCGCAGCGACCAGGACGAGTAGTTCTTGTTCCCGATGAAGAGCGTGTAGGCCATGGGAGCGGTCTAGTACGATGACCGCTCCGATGCACGGATCCGCCACGCTCTTCCTCGTCCGGCACGGGGAGACCGACTGGAACGCCGCCGGGCGCTGGCAGGGGCAGACCGACGTCCCGCTCAACCCGCGCGGACGGGAGCAGGCCCGCGAGGTCGCCGGGAGGCTCCGGGCCGCCGGCCTCGCCGCCGTCGCCTCCAGCGACCTCCTCCGGGCGCGCTCCACCGCGGAGATCGTCGCGGCCGAGCTTGGACTCACGGTGAATCATCTGGACGCGGCCCTGCGGGAGCGCCGGTTCGGGTGCTTCGAGGGGCTGACGCGGGAGGAGGTGGCGGCCCGCTTCCCCGAGGCCTGGGCGCGCTACGTCGCCGACCCCGGGCCGGCGCCTCCGGGAGGCGAATCGCGCGAGGAGCTGCTCGGCCGCCTCCTCCCCGCGATCGCCTCCGCGGCCGCCCGGTTGCCCGGCCCCCTCCTCGTCGTCCTGCACGGCGGCGCGATGCGCGCGCTCCTCGCCGGGCAAGTGGGGGACATGCCCCGGCCGTCGTCGGCCAGCTGGCCGCTGCACGGGATCCAGAACGGCCACGTCTTCCGGGTGACCCTGTCCGGCGGCCAGGTCACGGCCGCGGTGCGGATCGACTAGCCCGGGTGGGCGTCCGATCGGGCGAGTGTCCGCAGCGACCCGGGTGAACGCCGAATGGACGATTCACGGCAGATCGTTCCGAAATTGGGCGGAAGAACCCGGCATCCCGACAGGGGCCTTCGCGTGAATCCGAGGGGTTGGCCGGTTTCTTCCCCTGGTCCGCCGGATGCAATCCAATCGAGTGGCATGGTCCGCCGGCCTGGCGGGTGAAGTCCGAAGGAGGGCGTCATGATCCTCGAGCTCGCGTCCCCTTACATCCCCGTCGTGGTCGTGATCCTCTTCTGGGCGCTGGCGATGCGCCCCGTGCTCCGGCTCATCCACGCCTCCCC
>DAIEMM010000034.1 GCA_027349605.1 Anaeromyxobacteraceae bacterium | reverse complement strand
ACCGTCCCCTTCTCGTCGACCGCGCCCACCCGGTCGGCGTCGCCGTCGTAGGCGATCCCCAGGTCGGCGCCGGTCTCGAGGACCTTGGCCTTCAGGAAGGCGAGGTTCTCCTCGACGGTGGGGTCGGGGTGGTGGTTGGGGAAGCGGCCGTCCATCTCCTCGAAGAGCGGCACCACCTCGACGCCCAGCGACCGGAAGAGCGGGTTCGCGATGACGCCGCCGGTGCCGTTGCCGGCGTCGACGACCACCTTGAGCTTCCGGGGTCCGAGCCGGAGGTTGTTGCGCACGTACTCCCGGTAAGGGGTGACGACGTCGTGGGTCTCGACCCCGCCGGCTCCGCTGGCGAAGCGCCCCTCGACGATGCGCCGGTGGAGCGCCTGGATGCCCTCGCCGTGCAGGGTGCTCTTCCCCACCCCGACCTTGAGGCCGTTGTACTCGGGGGGGTTGTGGGAGCCGGTGATCATGACCAGCCCGTCCACCGGCAGGGTGGCCGCGGCGAAGTAGGTGAGCGGCGTGGGAACCACCCCCAGGTCGGTCACGTCGACGCCCACGGAGTTCAGCCCGGCGATCATGGCCCGGGCGAAGCGCGGCCCGCTCTCCCGGCAGTCGCGCCCCACCACCACCCTGCGTCCGCCCTGCTCCCGCACCTCGGTGCCGAGGGCGCAGCCCACGAGCCGCACCGCGTCCTCGGTGAGGTCCTGGTCCACCAGGCCGCGGATGTCGTACTCGCGGAAGATCGTCTTCGAGATGGCCGCCATGTGGTGCTCCTCCTGCGCCCGCCGATCGACTAGAGCAACGCCCCGCGGCCGCGCCGCTTCATCTCCTCGACCGCCTTGCGCACGTCCTGGGCCTTCTCCTTGCGCACCACCAGCACCGCGTCGCCGGCGTCGACCACCACCAGGCCGTCGACCCCCACCACCGCGACCGGCCGCCTGCCGTGGCCGAGCACCACGTTGTCGTGGCCGTCGATCACGATGGCGTCGCCCTGCACCACGTTTCCGAGGTCGTCGAGCTCCCGCACCTCGGAGAGGGCGGCGAAGCTCCCCACGTCGCTCCAGCCGAACTCGGCCGGGACCACCGCGATGCGCTGGCTCTTCTCCATCACGCCGTAGTCGATGGAGATGGAGGGGGCCCCCGGGAAGACCCGTGCCAGCGTGCGGGCGTACGAGGGCGTGCCCAGCGACTGCTCGATGACCGCGAGCTGCTCGCCGAGCACCGGCATGGCGCGGCGGATCTCCTCCAGGATCACGTCGGCCCGGAAGAGGAAGATGCCGCTGTTCCAGAGGTAGCCCCCCTCGGCCAGGTAGCGTGCCGCGGTGACCACGTCCGGCTTCTCCACGAAGCGTTCGACCCGGGAGGGGTGGAAGGCCTTCTTGCCCCGGCCCAGCGCCTTGAGCTTCGCGCCCACCTTCAGGTAGCCGTAGCCGGTTTCGGGACGGTCGGGCTTGATCCCGATGGTGGCCACCGCGCCCTCGGCCGCGAGCTGCGCGCCGGCGGCGAGCGCCTCGCGCATGGCCTCGGGGCGGGCCACGTGGTGGTCGGCCGGCAGCATGACCATGACGCCCTTCGGGTCGCGCCGCTTCACGTGCAGGGCTGCCAGGCCGACGCACGGGGCGGTGTTGCGCGGGCAGGGCTCGACGAGGAGGTTCTCCTTCGGCAGCTTGCGCAGGATGCGGCGGACCGCGGCGGCGTGGTTCGGCCCGCAGACCACGTAGGTGTCCTGGATGCGCGCGAGCGGCGGGAGCCGGTCGACCGTCGCGGCCAGCATGGGCTCGTCGCCGTCGAGGGGCAGGAACTGCTTGGGGCGATTCTTGCGGCTGAGCGGCCAGAAGCGGGTGCAGCTGCCGCCGGCAATGACCACCGGGTAGAGCTTCATGCGGTTCTCCAGACGGTGAGGAGCTCGTGGAGGATGCGCGCGGTGGCCCCCCACACCATGTTCCCGCCGACGTCGAAGGTGTGAACCTCGTGCATCATGCCGAACGCATCCCGGAAATCGACCTGGTGGCTTCCCGGGGTGAGGAGGTCGGCGACGGAGAGCTCGACCAGCCCGGCCACCTCGTCGGGATGGGCGACGTACGGGTACGGATATGGCACGACGCCCACCCACGGCGTCAAGCGGTACCCGCTCGTCACCACCAGCGCCTCGTCGAGCCGTCCGAGCACCTCCACGTGGGCGGGCGAGAGCCCGATCTCCTCCTCGGCCTCCCGCAGCGCCGCGGCCTGGGCGTCGGCGTCGCCCGGGTCGATCCGGCCGCCCGGGAAGGAGATCTGCCCGGGGTGGAGCCGGAGGTCGGCGCGCCGCCGCGTCATGAGGACGTGGGGCTCGCCGTCCCGGGAGAAGATCGGCACGAGCACGGCGGCCTCGGCGAGCGCGGCGGTGGAGTGGCGGTAGGCCGGCGTGAGGGCGACCACGTCGAGCCGCGTGAAGGGGTGGCCCGGGAGGGCCCGCCGCAGGGCGTCGATCCTCATCGCGCCCGGACGCCCGGGGGCGCCGGCGCGTGCCCGTCGTCGCCGGCCGGGAGCACCCCTTGCCAGAGGAGGATCGCGACGAGGACGCCCAGGGCGATCCTCCACGCGACGAAGAGGTAGGTGGTGCGCGTCCGCAGGTAGCGGAGCAGCCAGCCGATGACCAGGTACCCGGCCAACGCCGAGACCGCCGTCCCGATCAACGTGGCGTTGCGCCATTCGGGCTCGCCCCGCAGCACCGGAAGCGCCTTCGCGAGCTTGTAGGCGCCGGCGCCGAGGATGATGGGGACCGAGAGGAGGAAGCTGAAGCGGGCCGCCGCCTCGCGGGAGAAGCCGAGCAGCATGCCGGTGGTGATGGTGCTGCCGGACCGCGACGTCCCGGGCACCAGCGCGAGCGCCTGGCCGAGACCGATGGCGAGGGCCGAGCGGGCCGTGACGTCGGCGAGGCCGCGCCGGTGGGAGGCCCAGCGCTCCGCGCCGGCCATGACGAGCCCCCAGAAGACGAGCGAGAAGGCGATCACCCCGTTGCCGAGCGACTCGATGCGCCGCTCCAGCAGCTTCCCGAGGATCGCCGCCGGGAGCGTGCCGAGCGCGATGTACCAGGCGAGCCGCGCGTCGGCCGTGCCGAGCGGCCTGCCGTCCCGGAGCCCGCGCAGCCATGCCCCGGCGATGCGCCACAGGTCCTCGCGGAAGTAGACCACCACCGCCAGCGTGGTGCCGGTCTGGATGATGGTGACGAAGGCGCGGAACCGGTCGTCGCCCAGGCTCTCGCCGAGCAACTCGCCCACGAGCAGCAGGTGGGCGGTGGAGCTGACCGGCAGGAACTCGGTGACGGCCTGGACGATCCCCAGGAGGACGGCGGCGAGAGATCCCATGCCGGCTCCTTGGTTTCCGGGACGGGTCTAGCGGCGCCTTCCCTTGCGACCGACGGCGGCCTGGAGCGCGTCCTTCCTGTCGGTGCGTTCCCAGGTGAAGGCCTTCTCCTCGCGGCCGAAGTGGCCGTAGGCGGCGGTGGCCTGGTAGATGGGCCGGAGCAGGTCGAGGCCCTGGATGATCTCCTTGGGGGTGAGGCCGAAGACCTCCCGGACGGCCGCGGCGATCGACTCCTCGGAGACGGTGGACGTCCCGAAGGTCTCGACCATCACCGAGACCGGCTCGGCCACGCCGATGGCGTAGGCCACCTGCACCTCGCAGCGGGTGGCCAGGCCGGCCGCCACCACGTTCTTCGCGATGTAGCGCCCCATGTAGGCGGCCGAGCGGTCGACCTTGGAGGGGTCCTTGCCGCTGAACGCCCCGCCGCCGTGCCGGCCCATGCCGCCGTAGGTGTCGACGATGATCTTCCGGCCGGTCACGCCGGTGTCGCCCATGGGGCCGCCGATGACGAAGCGGCCGGTGGGATTGATGAAGAACCTGGTCTTCCTGTCGACGAGCTTCCTCGGCAGCGCCCGGGCGATGACCTCCTCCCGGACGGCGGCGTGGAGGGTCTTGTTGCTGACCGCGTCGGAGTGCTGGGTGGACACCACCACCGTGTCGATGCGCGCCACCTTTCCGTCCCGGTACTCGACGCTGACCTGCGCCTTGCCGTCGGGACGCAGGAAGTCGAGGCCGCGCTTGCGGGCGCGGGCCAGCGCGCGGGTGAGGTGGTGGGCGTACTGGATGGGCGCCGGCATGAGCTCCGGCGTCTCGTCGCAGGCATAGCCGAACATCATCCCCTGGTCGCCGGCCCCGCCGGTGTCGACCCCCTGGCCGATGTCGGGGGACTGCTGGTCGACCGCCACCAGCACGGCGCAGGTGTGGCCGTCGAAGCCCATGTCGCTGTGGGTGTAGCCGATGTCCTTCACCGCCTGGCGCGCCAGCCTCTGGTAGTCGATCTGCGCCTTGGTGGTGATCTCGCCGGCGATCATCACGTAGCCGGTCTTTAGCAGGGTCTCGCAGGCCACCCGCCCCCTGGGATCGCGCGCCAGCACCGCATCGAGGACGGCGTCGGAGATCTGGTCGGCCATCTTGTCCGGATGGCCCTCGGTCACCGACTCGGAGGTGAAGAGGAAGTCTTTCTGCATGGTGCTCCCGGGGGGAAGGGTGGATGTCTTACGTCCGCTGGAACGGACGTGTCAAGGACGCCGTCGGTGCAACGGATGGGGCGGCGATCAACCGCTGACCGGCCCCACCGCGGCGGCCCCCTCGAGCAGCCCGGGGAAGCGCCGGGTCATCTCGGAGCGGACCTCCCGCTCGATGTCGTCGGCGGAGTTGAGGCCGAGGAGGCGATCGAGCAGCTCCCGCCCCTCGCGCGCCGAGGCGCTGCGGATCACCCGCTTCACCTGGGGGATGGAGGGCCCGTTCATCGAGAGCTCGTCGAGGCCGAGGCCGAGGAGCACGAGGGTGTAGAGGGGCTCGCCGGCCATCTCGCCGCACATCGACACCGGCTTGCCGGCCGCACGCGCCGCGTCGGCGACCGAGCGCAGCATGCGCAGCACCGCCAGGTGGAGCGGCTTGTAGAGGTA